>NZ_JBEXPJ010000103.1:0-31082 GCF_040611995.1 Lentzea sp. NPDC006480 | reverse complement strand
TGGACGACATCGAACGCCTCTGCCCGCGGCTGATGGTGATCGACCACGGCAGGGTGCTCGCCGACGGACCGCTGGACGAGCTGCGCGCCGAGGTCTCGCCGACCCGGGCAAGCTGGCCGTCACCGGCTACAGCTACGGCGGCTACATGACCTGCTACCTGACCAGCCGCGACACCAGGTTCGCCGCGGCCGTCGCCGGTGGTGTGGTGAGCGACCTGAGCAGCATGGCCGGTACGTCCGACGGCGGCCACTACCTGACCGAGCTGGAACTGGGCGGTCCCGGCGCCCACATCGCCGAACTCTCGCCTTTGACGCTGGTCAACGAGGTCGTCACGCCCACGTTGATCTACCAGGGCGCGAGCGACGACAGGTGCCCGGTCGGCCAGGCCGAGCAGTGGTTCACCGCGCTGCGCCAGCACAACGTGCCGAGCAAGCTGGTGCTCTACCCGGACGAGTCGCACCTGTTCATCCTCAGCGGCAAGCCTTCCCACCGCGAGGACTTCAACCGCCGGGTCGTCGACTGGGTGCGCGAGCACGCCGAGAACCGCCGCCCGCTCGACGCGAAGCACTGGCAGCGCAGGCTTTCCGCACTCGCCGAGAAGCACGGCGTGCCCGGCGCCGCGCTCGGCATCCTCCGGGACGGCGAGATCATCCAGGCCCACCACGGCGTCCTGAGCCTCAAGACCGAGGTGGAGGTGAACGACGACACGGTGTTCCAGATCGGCTCGATCAGCAAGGTCTGGACGTCGACGGTCGTGATGCAGCTCGTCGACGAAGGACTGCTCGACCTCGACGCGCCGATCGCCGACGTGCTGCCGGAGCTGAAGCTCGCGGATCCCGTGGCGGCGCAGAAGGTGACCATGCGGCACCTGCTCACGCACACCAGCGGCATCGACGGCGACATCTTCACCGACACCGGCCGCGGCGACGACTGCCTGGAGCGCTACGTCGAACTGCTCGCGGAGGCCGGCCAGAACCACCCGCTCGGAGCCACGTTCTCCTACTGCAACTCGGGTTTCGTGCTGGCGGGCCGGGTGATCGAGAAGCTCACCGGCCAGACGTGGGACGCGGCCATGCGCGAGAAGCTCTACGCCCCGCTCGGCCTCGCCCGCACCGGCACCCTGCCGGAAGAGGCACTCCTGCACCGCGCCGCCGTCGGTCACGTCACCAAGGACGGCAAGACCGAACCGGCGCCGGTGTGGATGCTGCCGCGCTCGGTCGGGCCGGCCGGGACGATCTTCGCGACAACCGCGGACGTGCTGGCGTTCGCGCGGATGCACCTCGACGGCGGCCTTGCGGCGGACGGCACACGCGTGCTGTCGGAGGCGTCCACCGCGCTGATGACCGAGAAGCAGACCGACCTGCCCGACCCGCACGCGCTGGGCGACTCGTGGGGCCTCGGCTGGATCCGGTTCGGCTGGGACGGGCAGCGGCTGATCGGTCACGACGGCAACACCATCGGGCAGTCCGCATTCCTGCGGATCCTGCCGTCGCACGGACTCGCGGTCACGTTGCTGACCAACGGCGGCCACACCCGTGAGCTGTACCTGGACCTGTACCGGGAGATCTTCGCCGAACTGGCGGGGATGGACATGCCACGCCCGCTGGAGCCGGCCGCTACGCCTCCCGCGGTGGACATCGCGCGGCACGTCGGCCGGTACGAGCGTGCTTCCATTCGCTTCGACATCACCGAGGGCGAACGCGGGCTGCGCCTGAAGACGACCATGACGGGCCCCTTGGCCGGGCTCGTGCCGGAACCGCCGGAGGTCGACCTCGTGCCGCTCGACGACTCCCAGTTCGTGTGCCGCGATTCGGAGGAAGTGAGCTGGACGTCCGTCGTGTTCTACGCCCTGCCCACCGGTGAGCGGTACGTGCACTCGGGGGTCCGCGCCACGCCGAAGGTGTCCTGAAGATGAACCTGCTCAACGACATCGAGCGGCTCGTGACCTGCGAGTCGCCCTCCACCGATCTCGCGGCGGTCGCTCGCAGCGCGGACGTCACCGCCTCGGTCGGCTCCGCGCTGCTGGGCGCGCCGCCGGAACGGATCGTGCTCGACGGCCGCACGCATCTGCGGTGGCGCTTGGGTTCCGGGCCGCGGCGCGTGCTGTTGCTCGGCCATCACGACACGGTGTGGCCGATCGGGACGTTGGCCCGGATTCCGTTCTCGGTGCAGGACGGTGTGCTGCGCGGGCCCGGTTGCTTCGACATGAAGACCGGCCTCGCGATGATCTTCCACGCCGTGGCGGCGCTCGATTCTCCGGACGGGGTCACGGTGCTGGTCACCGGCGACGAGGAGATCGGGTCGCCGTCGTCACGCGGGCTGATCGAGGCGGAAGCCCTGGAGCACCAGGCCGTGCTCGTCACCGAGGGCTCGGCGGATGGTGGCGCTCTGAAGACCGAGCGCAAGGGCACTTCCATGTACGAGGTGACGTTGCACGGCCGCGCAGCCCACGCCGGTCTCGAACCGGAACGTGGTGTGAACGCGACTGTTGAGGCGGCGCACCAGATTCTGGCGGTGTCGGGGCTGGCTCACCTCGGCGCCGGCACCACCGTTGTGCCCACTGTGCTTTCGGCCGGCACCACGACGAACACCGTGCCCGCGCAAGGGAAGTTCATGGTGGACGTGCGGGTGCGGAACCTCGCCGAGCAGCAGCGGGTGGACGAGGCCATGCGGGCCTTGGAGCCCGTCCTCGACGGGGCGAAGGTCGAGGTGACCGGCGGCCCGAACCGCGCGCCCCTGGAACTCTCGATGTCCGCGGGGTTGTTCTCGCTGGCCTCGCGTCTGCTTCCGGGGATCACGCAGGCCTCGGTCGGTGGTGCCTCGGACGGCAACTTCACCGCGGGCGTGGGGGTTCCGACGCTCGACGGGCTCGGTGCGGTCGGTGGTGGCGCGCACGCCGACAGCGAGCACGTGCTGGTCTCGGAGCTCGTGCCGCGCACGTCGCTCCTCGCTGCTCTGGTGAAGGAGCTGACATGACGGTCAGACAGCTCACCGAGCACAAGGAACTCATTGCCGCGCAACGGTTGTACGAGTCGATCTGGCGGTCGTCCGCTCCCCCGGTCACGGCGGAGCTGATGCGGGCGCTGATCAAGTCCGGCAACTACGTGTCCGGCGCTTTCGACGGCGAGGACCTCATCGGCGCGTGCGCCGGCTTCTGCTCACCACCCGCGGAAAGCACGCTGCACAGCCACATCGCGGGCGTCGCGCCCGGCATGCGCGGCCGCAACGTCGGCCACGCGTTGAAGCTGGACCAGCGGGAGTGGGCACTGGCGCGCGGGATCAAGGCGATCACCTGGACGTTCGACCCGCTGATCCGCCGCAACGCGCACTTCAACCTCGCCAAGCTCGGCGCGGACGCGACCGAGTACCTGACCGATCTGTACGGCCACATGTCCGACGACATCAACGGTGGCGGCGACACGGACCGGCTCCTCGTCAGCTGGGACCTGATCGCCGCCGAACCCCGTCCGGTCACCGCCGCGGGTGTGGTCGCGCTGGGGATCTCTCCTTCCGGCATGCCGGTGCTGGGCACGTCGGGTGGTCACACCCTGCTGGTGGCGGTGCCGCCGGACATCGAATCGCTTCGAGCCACGAACCCGGCCGCGGCGAACGAGTGGCGGCACGCCGTGCGGGACGTTCTCGGCGGGCTGCTGGCTTCCGGCGCCCGCGTGACCGGGTTCGACAAGTCCGGTTGGTACGTCGTGGAGAGGAACGAGTCGTGAAGCTGTCCGGAGTAGAGCTCCGCTGGGTCGATATGCCGTTGAAGTCGCCGTTCCGCACCTCGTTCGGCACCCAGACCACGCGCTCGTTGCTGCTGCTACGTGCCGTCACCTCCGACGGCGAGGGCTGGGGCGAGTGCGTCGCGATGGCCGACCCGGTGTACTCGTCGGAGTACCTCGAAGGCTGCGCCGACGTGCTGCGCCGCTTCCTGGTCCCCGCGTTGTCCGGCCCGGTCGACGGCGTGTCCGTCGCCCCTCGGCTGGCTCGCTTCCGCGGGCACCGGATGGCCAAGGGCGCGTTGGAGATGGCCGTGCTGGACGCCGAACTGCGCGCGCGTGGCGTGTCGTTCGGCCGTGAGCTGGGCGCGGTCCGCTCGCGCGTTCCGTGCGGTGTCTCCGTCGGCATCATGAACTCGATCCCCGAGCTGCTGGACGCGGTCACCGGCTACGTCGGGGAGGGCTACGTCCGGATCAAGCTGAAGATCGAGCCGGGCTGGGACGTCGAAGCGGTTCGATCGGTGCGCGAGCGATTCCCGGACGTGTTGCTCCAGGTCGACGCCAACACCGCCTACACACTGGCCGACGCCCGGCACCTCGCGCGGCTCGACCCGTTCGACCTGCTGCTGATCGAACAGCCGCTGGACGAGGAGGACGTCCTCGCCCACGCCGCGCTGGCCAAGGTGGTGAAGACGCCGATCTGCCTGGACGAGTCGATCACCTCGGCCCGCTCGGCCGCCGACGCGATCAAGCTCGGCGCCTGCCAGATCGTGAACATCAAGCCCGGCCGCGTCGGTGGCTACCTGGAGGCGCGCCGGATCCACGACGTGTGTGCGGCGCACGGGATCGCGGTGTGGTGCGGCGGCATGCTCGAAACGGGCATCGGCCGGGCGGCGAACGTGGCGCTGGCCGCCTTGCCTGGCTGCACGCTGCCCGGTGACACGTCGGCGTCGGACCGCTACTACGCGATGGACATCACCGAGCCGTTCGTGCTGGACGACGGACACTTGGACGTGCCGACCGGGCCGGGGCTGGGGGTGACGCCGCTGCCGGACGCGCTGGAGTCGGTGACCGTGAAGACGGAGTGGATCCCGGTGACGACGGCCCTCTGACGGCAGGGGTCCAGCGGCCGCGTCCCGCTGGACCCCGGTCACAACGGCCTCGGCCCGCACCTTCCGGACCTCAACGACGAAGGCACAGCCCGCACCCGCCAAAACCCAGTCGCGCCGGCCCAGCCGCTCCCGCCGGGCTGTGGAAGACCGCAGCCCGGCCCACTCCCACTGGATTCCTCTGTAGACGGTTGGCAGGGTGGTGTCATGAGTCCTCGAACAGGCCTCGCCCGCGTCCTCGACGATCTCGGCACCACCCTGATCGACCTGGTCCGCGGTGACCCGGCCCGCGCTGTCGACATCGGCGGCGTGGTCATCCACGATCCGCACGACGACCAGGTGCTGCCACCGTCGGCCCTCGTGCTCGGCGTCGGCATTCAAGACCCGGAGGAGACGCTCGACCTGCTGGGCGAGCTCGGCGCGGCCGCACTCGTGGTCCGCGGCCCGGTCGACGTGACGGAACAGGTCGCCGAGGCCGTCGACCGGTCCGGCGTGGCGTTGCTCGGGCTGGCGCCGGGTGCGTCGTGGACTCAGCTCGCGGCCATGCTCCGGTCGCTGCTGGCCGAGGGCGAGGTGGACCCGTCCGAGACACTCGGCGGCGTGCCGGCCGGGGACCTGTTCGCGCTGGCCAACGCAGTCGCGTCGTTGATCGGCGCCCCGGTGACGATCGAGGATCGCAGTTCGCGGGTGCTCGCGTTCTCGGGGCGCCAGCACGAGGCGGACTCGTCTCGGGTGGAGACGATCCTCGGGCGTCAGGTGCCCGCGCACTACTCGCAGATCCTGGAGTCGCGCGGCGTGTTCCAGCAGCTCTACCGCAGCGACCAGCCCGTCTACATCGAGGGACTGCCCGCGCACGACGGCACGATGTGCCTGCCGCGGGTCGCGGTGGCGGTCCGGGCGGGCGACGAGTTCCTCGGCTCGATCTGGGCCGCGGTGCGCAAGCCGCTGCCCGCTGACCGCGCTCAAGCCTTCTGCGACGCGGCCAAGCTCGTGGCGTTGCACATGATGCGCCAGCGGGCGGGCGCGGATGTCGAACGTCGGTTGCGCGCGGACCTGGTCAGCACTGCTGTGGAAGGCGGACCGGGCGCGGCGGAGGCGGTGAGACGACTCGGGCTCTCGGACCAGTCCTGCGTGGTGCTGGCGCTGGCCTTGGCCCACTCCCACGGCGAGGATCCCGCTGGGCACGCCCGGCTGCTGGCCGAACGACAGCAGGTCGCCGACGCACTCGCGATGCACCTGACCGCGGTTCATCCACGCGCCGCGGCGGCGTTGATCGGCGATGTGGCCTACGCGATTCTCCCCGCGGAGTCAGAGGATCGAGCGCTGCGGATCGCCACCGACTTCCACAACCGCATGGGCAACCACGTGCTCGTGGGCGTCGGCCAGGTCGCGGATGGCCTGTCGCTGTCCCGTTCCCGCGCCGGAGCCGACCTCGTGTTGCGAGTGTTGCGCGCGGGACGAGTGTCCTTCCCGATCGCACGAGTGTCCGATGTGCACAGTGAGGGCCTGCTCCTGGAACTGTCCGACCTCATCGCCGAACGCGGCGACAGGTTGACCGGGCCGGTCGCGCGGCTGATCGGCTACGACCGCACGCACAGCAGCAACCTGGTCGAGACGCTGGCGGCGTGGCTGGACGCGTTCGGCGACGTCGCTGCCGCTTCGGCCGCGGTTTTCGTGCACCCCAACACGTTCCGGTACCGGCTGCGCAGGCTGTCCGAGGTCGGCGAGATCGACCTCAGCGATCCGAACGCCCGGTTCGCGGCGATGCTGCAGCTGCGGTTGTGGCGGCCAGGTGCCGCTGAGCCAGCGCCACGAACGCCGCCGTCGACGGATGCGCCGGCGCCGAAGGCCACGCCAGGTGCACGGTGATCGGCTCGGCGTCGGTGAGCGGCAGGTAGACGACCTCGGGGTGCGGGTTGTGGTGGCCGGTGCCGGCGGCGGTGACCCCGACCGTCGCCCCGGTCGCGATCGACGTCAGCCACTCGACCACGCCGGGCACGTCCAGCGTCCGCGGCCGAGCGCCGACCGGCCAGAGATCAGCAGTGGTCGTGCCGGCGGTCTCGCACACGGACACGACCTCCGATGCCAGGTCGCCCAGCGCGAGCGCGTCTCGCGAAGCCAGCGGGTGATCCACCGCGACCGCGGCGAGACGTGGTTCCTCGATCAACGCCACGTGGTCGATGCCGGGCTGAGACGGCTGAGTGCGCAGCACCGCGACGTCGGCCTCTCCCCGCCGCAACGCCGCCTCGGGGTCATCTGACCGACGGATGCGCACGAGCACATCGGGATGCACAGCACGCCACGAGCGCAGGAACGGAATGGTGAACCGGCCCAAAGCCGCCCACGCGAACGTCAACCGCAGAGGCTGTGGCTGCACCGCCTCGGCCAGAGCGGTGTCGAGCGAGGCCAAGATGCGATGACTGTGCTCCCACAGCCGTCGGCCCGTGTCGGTCAACGCCACGTGCCGCGTCGTGCGATCGACGAGCCGCACGCCCAGACGCCGTTCCAACTGCTCCAAAGTGCGCGAGAGAGCGGGCTGCGTGACGTGCAACGACTGCGCGGCCGCGGTGATCGACCGGTGGTCCCCGATCGCGGCCAACGCACGAAGATGCCGTAGCTCGACATTCATAACTACCGATCATAAGTGCTGCACGGACGGCATTTCACAAGGACGAAAACCGGGCCTAGCGTCAAAGCCATGAGGATTCTGCTCGTAGGAGCCACCGGCACGCTGGGCACCGCCGTGCACCAGGAGCTCGTCGAACGCAAGCACGATGTCGTCACCGTCTCCCGCACCGGCGGGGACCTGCAGTACGACATCACCGACCCGGCCCAGGTGGCCAAGATGTTCCAGACCGCCGGCCAGGTCGACGCGGTCGCGAGCGCGGCAGGCCACGTCCCCTACAAGCCGGTGGCCGAGCTGACCGCGGACGACTACCGGGCCGCGTTCACCGGCAAGGTGCTGTCGCAGGTCATGCTCGTGAAGGAAGGCCTCACACACGTGACCGGGTCCTTCACGCTGATCACCGGCGTGCTCGCGCGCGAACCCATCGTCACCGGCGCGGCCGCGTCACTGGCCAACGGCGCGGTGGAAGCGTTCGTCAAAGCCGCCGCCATCGAAATCGCCCCACAGCGGATCAACGCCATCAGCCCGACCGTGTTCACCGAGTCGCTCGACGTCTACGGCGACTTCTTCCCCGGCATGAAGCCGGTCCCGCTCACCGACGTCGTCCAGGCGTACGTCCGGTCGATCGAGGGACGCCAGACCGGCCAGATCTACGTGCCCTGAACCCGGACCCGGCCCAGCAGCCGATCGACGAGCACGGGCAGCTGCTGCTCGCCCGCACCTTCGAGCCACAACGCGATCCCGGTGCGCACCGTCGCGAGGAACGTCGCAGCCATCAACCGGGCCACTTCCTCGTCCGGCTCACGCAGCACAAGCACGGCGGTCAGGTCACGCTCAAGCGCGACCTGGTCGCCTGCTTGGCGTGCGAGCAACGACGGATGGCGGCGCAGCAACCGCAGCTGGGCCATCCACTCGACGTCCGGGACGGGCCAGGTGCGGTAGAGCTCAGCGGTGGCCGCCCGCAGAGCCGTCCACGCCTCCTCGCCGGCAGGCCGCGCCGAGACCAGCGCCACCAACGCCTGGATCCGCGAGCGGTCACCGTCGAGAACGGCGTCCTCCTTGCCCGCGAAGTAGTTGGAGAACGTGCGGCGAGAGACCCCTGCCTCGTCCGCGATGTCCTCGACCGTCACCCCGTCCAGGCCGTGCTCCATCGCCAGCCGCAACGCCGCCCTGGCGAGCGACCGCCTGGTCACCGCCTTCTTGTGCTCCCGGAGCGTGGTGAGGGTCTCCATGCGTCCCAGCGTAGACGGTGTGCGTTGCCCATTGAGCAAATTTGCACGTCGTGCAAGAATTAGAGGGTGGCGGATGTGAAGAACCAGACCCAGGCGATGGGCCACCGGCAGGTGCTCGAGTCGCTGTCGGGGTTGCTGCTCGCGTTGTTCGTGGCGATGGTCAGCTCGACGGTGGTCTCCACCGCGCTGCCCCGCATCATCGGCTCGCTGAACGGCACCCAGACGCAGTACACGTGGGTCGTCACGGCGACCCTGCTCACGGCGACGGCGACCACGCCGATCTGGGGCAAGCTCGCCGACCTGTTCAACAAGAAGACGCTGGTCCAGGCCGCGATCGTGATCTTCGTGATCGGTTCGCTGCTGAGCGGCTTCGCCCAGGACACCGGGCAGCTGATCGCCGCCCGCGCGTTCCAGGGCCTCGGCGTCGGCGGCCTGCAGGCACTCGTGCAGGTCGTCATCGCCGCGATCATCCCGCCCCGCGAGCGCGGCCGCTACAACGGCTACCTCGGCGCGGTCATGGCCGTCGCGACGGTCGGCGGTCCGCTGCTCGGCGGTCTGATCGTCGACGTGTCGTGGCTCGGCTGGCGCTGGTGCTTCTGGGTCGCCGTGCCGATCGCCGCGATCGCGTTCGTGGTCCTGCAGGCCACCCTCAAGCTCGAAACCGTGCGCCGCGAGAACGTCCGCATCGACTACCTCGGCGCGGCCCTGATCGCCGCCGGGGTGAGCACGCTGCTGGTCTGGGTCTCGTTCGTCGGCAACTCGTTCGACTGGCTGTCGTGGCAGACCGGGGCCATGGTCGGGGCCGGGCTCGTCCTGCTCGGGGCGGCGGTCGCGGTGGAACTCCGCGTCGAAGAACCCGTTGTGCCCCTGCACATCGTCGTCCAGCGCACTCCCGCGCTCGCGATCATCGCGTCGCTCGCGGTCGGCATGGCCATGTTCGGCGGCGCGGTGTTCCTCGGCCAGTACTTCCAGATCGGCCGCGGCTACACCCCGACCGAGGCGGGCCTGCTGACCATCCCGCTGATGGCGGGCGTGCTGGTGTCGTCCACGGTCTCCGGCCGCCTGATCAGCCGCTCCGGCAAGGTCAAGCCGTACATCGTGACCGGCACGATCACTCTGGTGCTCGGCTTCCTGGGCCTGGGTTTCGTCGACCACGCCACGGCGTTGTGGATCGTCGGCATCGCGATGGCCGTCGTGGGCATCGGCGTCGGCATGACGATGCAGAACCTCGTGCTGGCCGTGCAGAACAGCGTTCCGCTCAGCGAGCTCGGCGCCGCCAGCGCGTCCGTGACGTTCTTCCGCTCGCTGGGCGGCACGATCGGCGTCTCGGTGCTCGGCGCCGTCCTGGCCAACCGCGTCACCGCCGACCTCTCCGCCGCGCTGCACGTCCCGGCCGGCCAGTCGACCGGCAACACCAGCGCGTTGAACCTCAAGGCCCTGCCGCCACAGGTGCAGACCATCGTGCACACCGTCTACGGCGACGCGACCGCGCACATCTTCCTGATCTCCGCGGCCGTCGGCGTGATCGGCGTGATCGCCGCGCTGCTGCTCAAGCCGATCACCCTGCGCACCACGATCGACCTGGAGAAGAAGGAATCAGCGGTCGTGCGCTGATCAGGAGGGGGAACCATGGACACCGGCGTCACCGCGTTCGAATCCACAATGGACTCGTTCGGCCCTCATCCCGAACCGTCCGCGCGCACGATCCTCGTCGGCGTCGACGGCTCTGACACGGCGATGCGCGCGGCGGCCTTCGCGTTCGGCTCGGCGCGTCGCCAGGGAGCACGGCTGGTCGTCACGTTCGTGGCGTGCCACTCCTCACTGGCGGCGCTCACCCCGGCCGTGGCGTCGGTGTTCGAGCACGAGGCGACGGCGAAGCTGTACGCGGAGCTGCGCAAGCAGATTCAGGACGCGGCCGAGGAACTCGACGTGCCGGTGACGTTCGTGAAGACGTTCGGAGATCCCTGCACGACACTGCGGGACGCGGCCGACCGCTGCCAGGCGGACATGGTGGTGGTCGGTGCGTCACAGCAGGCGGGGCACCGGTTCGCGGGATCGGTGGCGACGAAGCTGATCCGTTCTGGGCACTGGCCGGTGCTCGTGGTGCCGTAAGTCGGTGGACAGCTCCCGGATCATGACCTGGTGGTGTTCGAGTGCTCGTCGTGCGGTGCCGCGCTCACCGTTGCACTGACCCGAATCGCCCTGCCCGAGCACGCGGGTCACGCGGTCGGCAACGGCTTCATGGAACTGCCCGTCCTGCTTCCGCCCGGCACCTACGCCACCGGAGACGGGCGGATCGCGGTCGCACCCGGTGACGTGCGCGGCCTTTCCTGGATCCCAGGCCGGCTCGGAGGCCACTGCTGCGGACTCGACGGTCGTGACGGCCCCAACCTCGCCTGCGCCTGCGGACAGCAGGTGGCGGCCCGCGTCGACGACTGCTCGCTGTGGCAGGCGGTGTGGTTCGAACGAGACGCCGTGCGGCCCGTTGGCGAACCCGAACCCGTCGCGGACTGGGAAGCTTTCGACTGGGAGAGCACGCCGCGGCCGGTCGCGGACGAGTGGTGGCAGGACCGAGTGGAGATCGCGGCGGGAGTGGCGCTCGCGCGCATCCTGGCCGCTTCCGGCGGGATGCCCGTCATCGCGGCGGACGGGCCCGTGGCGGACACGTTCCAGCGCCGGCTCGACGAGATGCTGATGCCGGGGCCAGTCGCCAGATCGCTGGCGGCAGCCGGACCTGGACTGCCCGTTGAGGCAGACATCGCGCTGGTGCCCCGCCATCCGCAGACCGGCGAGCCCTGGCCGGCCGCCGGAACCCTCGTCCCGATCTCCGCCGAGCTGTGGACCTGGCTGGTGCGCGACCACGAGCAGCCGGTGATCCCTCCGACCGGCGGACGATGGCATCCGCACTTCGCCGACGACCCGTTACCCACACGCCCGAAAAGCGTCGCTCCTTCCTACTGGGCCATGCGTCGCGAACAGCAACACCTCGGATGACCTGAGCCTGTTCTCGGCAAGTTGTACCGGAACAAGCGGCGCAGGCTCGTCATAGGTCGGAGCGCTGTTACGGTATGCGCGGGCGCAGGGATTACTAAACTTAATTTAGTATTTATTCTTGACTCCGTTGAGAGCCCCACGCATGCTGTGGCCCTCGACGACGAGAGGTACGGGTATGCCGAGAACCCTGCTGACCGTGGCCACCATCGCGTTAACGCTGCTGGCACCCACCGCCGCCGCCGCGCCCGCGCCACCCGTGGAGCACGCGGGCGTCGACCAGGGCGCGCCCACCTACTACGACTCCGGCATCGCGCGCACTCCGTACATGGGGTGGAACTCCTACTTCGCCGTGGGTGCGGCGTCGGAGGAGAAGGTGCTCGGCGTCGCGGACCACCTGGTGAGCAGCGGGCTCGCCCAGGCCGGTTACGACATCGTGTGGATCGACGGCGGGTGGAACGCGAGCCCGCCGCGCGACGGCAAGGGCGCGCTGCTGCCCGACCCCGCGCGGTTCCCGTCCGGGTTCACCAAGCTGGTGGACACGTTGCACGGCAAGGGACTCCGGGCCGGCATCTACACCGACGCCGGTGCGTCGGACGGCAAGAACTGCGCGGCCGGCAGCGGTGGCGGGTACTACGAGGCGGACGCGAGGCAGTTCGCCGGCTGGAAGTTCGACGCCATCAAGATCGACTTCCTGTGCGGCATCGCGCAGAACATGGACCCTGCGGTCGCCTTCACGCAGTTCTCCGCAGCGGTGCAGAAGGCCGGCCGCAAGATGATCCTCAACCTGTGCAACCCCGTCACGGACGAGTGGGGTGTGCCGCACCGGTGGGAGCAGACGGCGTATGTGGCGTACACGTACGGACCGCGCGTCGGCGACTCGTGGCGCACGTCGACCGACGTCGCGTTCGGCACGCCGTACGAGGGCATCTGGCGTGACGTGCTGCGGAACATGGACCGGAACCTGTACCGGCCCGGCGCGCAGGGGCCCGGCCACTACAACGACCCCGACTACCTGATCCCGATGCGCAAGACCGAGCAGGGCACGTACGAGCTGAACGAGGAGGAGTCGACCTCCCAGCTGGTGATGTGGTCGGTGATGGCCTCGCCGCTGATCATCGGATCGGACCCGCGCACGCTGCCGCCGTCGATGATCGAGACGCTGAAGAACCCGGAGATCATCGCGGTCGACCAGGACCCGCTGGCGATCCAGGGTGTGCGGGTCGCGGGCTCGAACAACGTCGACGTGTACAGCAAGGTGTTGTCCGGCAAGGGTGAGCGTGCGGTCGCGGTGCTCAACCGCAACGACCGGCCCGCCACGTACACGGTCAGCTTCGCCGACGCGGGCCTCAAGGGCGACGTGTCGATCCGCGACCTCCGTGCGCGCGCTGACAAGGGTTCTGGCAGCTCGTACACCGTCACGGTTCCCGCGCACGGCACCGCGTTGCTGAAGCTGCGCGGCGAGACCGCGGTGCCCGGCACGGACCTCGGCGGCGACACGTCCGCGAGCCCGGCGCTGGTTCGCTGGGACGACCAGAACCTCGCGGTTTTCGCGCGGGACAAGGCAGGACGTCTGCAGCAGCGGTCGATGGCCGGCGGCGAGTGGCGCGGCTGGGTCACGTTGGGCGGCCCGAAGAACGGCCAGATCCTCGGCCAGCCGACGGCGTTCGCGAGCCCGGGCGGCCGGATCGACCTCTTCGTCCGCGGCACCGACAACGTTGCCTACCAACGGACGTACACCGGCGGCCGCTGGGGCGCCTGGACCTCGCTCGGTGGCGCGCTGACCGACTCGGTGTCGGTGGCGTTCACCGGGCCGGACAGCTGGAGCCTGTTCGGCCGCGGCGCCGACGGTCGTGTGTGGACGCGCGACCAGAACTCCGGCTGGACCTCGGTCGGTTCGCCAGGCAACCAGCAGATCTACGGCAGGCCTTCCGCCGCAACGGTGTCCGCGGGCACGTTCGTCACGGTCCGGCTGCCGGACGACTCCGCCTGGTACCGCAGGCGCACCGCGAACGGCTGGTCCGCGTGGACCTCGCTCGGCGGCGTGATCAACGGCAGCCCGACCGCGGTGGCCAGCGGTGACCGGGTCAACGTCTTCGTCCGCGGCAGCGACTACACGCTGTGGCAACAGGATCTCGTCGACGGCGCGGGCACGTGGTGGTTCAAGCGCGACCAGTACGTCAGCAACGCCCTCACCGGCGCGGTCGGTGCGGCGGCCGGCGCCGGCGGATCGTCGTGGGTCGCCGTGCGTGGTCCCGACAACGGCGTGCACGTCGCCAACCTGCCCGCCAACTGAGCCCACCCGGGAGCACTCCGATGACCACCCGTCGCGATTTTCTCAAAGCCTCTGGCGCTGTAGGCCTCGGCGCACTCGTCCTGCCCGCGTTCACCGCGCACGCCGAGCCCTCCCGCCCCACCGGCAATCCGCTCAACACCAACCCGACGACCCTCTGGTACCCCGCTCCCGCCGACGAGGCGAAGATCATCGAGCAGGGTCTGCCGATCGGCAACGGCCGCCTCGGCGCGCTCGTCGGCGGTGGCGTCGAGAGGGACTTCCTGTACCTGACCGACGTCACCATGTGGACCGGCGAGCTCAACGACGCGCTGGAGGGCGACGGCCAGTTCCCGTACGACCCGGCGCACTTCGGCACGTTCTCGTTGCTGGCCAGGCTCTACATCGATCAACCAGGCCATGCGGGTGCCACGAACTACCGCCGCGCGCTCGACCTGAGCAACGGCATCGTCACCACTTCGTACACCTTCGGCGGCAAGCAGTACCACCGCGAGATCTACGCGAGCCACCCGGACGACGTGGTGATCGTCCGGCTCGTCGGCCCGAACCAGACCGGCACCGTCAACCTCACCGGCGCCCACGGCGAACCGTCGGTCGGCGACGCCCCGCACACCGCCGCGTTGTTCACCGGCTCGTTCGTGAACCGCTTGGCGTACAGCGGTGTCGTCACGGCCTGCAGTCCTGATGGGACGGTCGCGGTGGACGGCGCCGAGCTGTCGTTCACCGGCTGCTCCGACCTGGTGATCGTGTTCTCCGGTGGCACGAACTACGTCCCGGACGCGTCCACCGGCTTCCTCAACCCGGCCGTGGAACCGGCGCAGATCGCTCTCCAGAAGGCGGCCGTGCGGGCGAAGGGCGACGCCCTGCTGCGCACCCACGTCGCCGACTACCGCAAGCGCTACGACCGCCAGAAGGTCGACCTCGGCAGGTCTTCGGACGCCCAGCGCGCGCTGGACACGTGGACCCGCCTCAAGACCAGGGCGACCAGCGGCACACCGGACCCGGAGCTGGAGGCGAGCTACCTGCAGTTCGGCCGCTACCTCACCATCACGGGGTCGCGCGACAACCTGCCGGTCAACCTGCAGGGCCTGTGGCTGTCGAACAACAACCCGGACTGGTACAGCGACTACCACACCGACATCAACATCCAGATGAACTACTGGCTGGCCGACCGGGCGTCGCTGTCGGACAGCTTCGACGCGCTCGCGGACTACTGCGTCGCCCAGCTACCGGCGTGGACGAACTCCACGCAGGCGTTGTTCCAGGACTCGCGCAACCGGTTCCGCAACACCAACAACCGGGTCGCCGGGTGGGCGATCGCCTTCTCCACCAACATCTACGGCGGCAGCGGCTGGTGGTGGCACCCCGGCGGCAACGCCTGGCTGTGCATGTCGCTGTTCGAGCACTACGAGTACACGCTCGACCGCGACTACCTGGCCAAGATCTACCCGTTGCTCAAGGGTGCCTGCGAGTTCTGGGAAGCACGTCTGGTCGAGACACCTCAGGGCCTGGTCGACGACTACGACTGGTCGCCGGAGCACGGCCCGCAGGACGCGCGCGGTCTGACCTACGCGCAGGAACTGGTGCACAACCTTTTCGGCAAGTACCGGATCGCGACGGACGTGCTGCGGCGCGACCGGTCCTACGGCCGCAGGATGTCGGCGTTGCGTGATCGTTTGTACCTGCCGGAGGTCAGCCCGAAGACCGGTGAGCTGCAGGAGTGGATGTCGCCGGACGACCTCGGCGAGACCACGCACCGGCACCTCTCGCCGCTGGTCGGCTTCTTCCCCGGCGACCGCATCAACCACGACGACTCCCCCGCGGCGCTGGTCGACGGCGTCCGGAAGCTCCTGACCACGCGCGGCATGGAGAGCTTCGGCTGGGGCCTCGCGTGGCGAGCGGCGTGCTGGGCGCGGCTGAAGGACGCGGACCGCGCCTACCAGCTGATCCAGAACGTGCTGCGGCCGTCGCTGAACTTCGCCAACGGCTCGGCGGCGAACTTCTTCGACATGTACAGCTTCGGCGACAGGTCCATCTTCCAGATCGACGCGAACCTCGGCGCTCCGGCGGCGATGCTGGAGATGCTGCTGTACGCGCGGCCGGGCGTGATCGAGCTGCTGCCCGCGCTGCCGTCGGCGTGGAAGACCGGCTCTGTCACGGGAATCGGTGCGCGCGGTGGGTTCACGGTCGACCTGACGTGGCGCGACGGCAAGGTGATCAGCGCGGTCGTGCACAGCGTTGGTGGCACGGAGACCGAGGTGCGGTTCGGGCATTGGCAGAAGCGGATCACACTGCGGAAGGGTCAGTCGGTCACGCTTCGCCCGTAATCCGGCCAGGTCGTGGTCACCGCGTTCTAAGATCGGCCGGTGACCACGACCGAAGTCGTTCTGACGAGCCGAGGGTCCGCCCTGGTTCAGCGCATCATCTCCGGGGTCTCGCTCGCCGGAACGCTCGTGGGCATGGTCGTGCTCGCCTTCTCCGACGAGCCGTGGTGGGCGATCGTGCTGTGGGAGCTGGGCCTGCTGGTGGGCGCGCTCGTCTGCGTGGCGATCTGGTCCTCGGCGGGCAGCGACGCGAAGGACACCGTCGCGTTGCGTGCCACCGGAACCGTTGCGGTCGCTGAGGTGCTCGAGAGCACCCGTGAGGACGACGGCGACTCCTACTCACACCTGCTGAAGCTGTGGATTCCGGTGTCGGGTGACGGTTTCGAGGTGCACCACCGTTGCCACCACTACAGCGACGAGCAGCAGGTGAGAGTCCTCGTCGACCCGGCCACTCGCACCTGGGGCGCTCTCCACTAAAGCGCGGCGGTCGAGTCCCGGACCACGAGCGTGGTGGCCAGCTCGATGTGCAACGCCTCGGGCCGATGCCCGTCCAGCACCCGCATCAGCTGCGTGACGGCGATGCGGCCCATCTCCTGCAACGGTTGCCGCACCGTGGTCAGCCGCGGATCGGTCGCCTCGGCGAGGTCGATGTCGTCGAACCCCGTCACGGACAGGTCGGCCGGCACCCGCAGCCCGCGTTCCCGCGCGGCCTGCAACGTGCCCACCGCCACCTTGTCGTTGAAGCACACGATCGCGGTCGGGCGCGGCGACAGGTCCAGCAGGTCCGCGGCGGCCTGCTTGCCCTGCGCGGTCGTGGGTTCGACGTACCGCAAGCGATCCGAAGTCAGCAACACCCCGGCCTGAGCGAGCGCCGCGCGATGTCCGGCCAGGCGCGCGTCACCCGCCAGCCACTCCTCCGGGCCCGCGATCACCCCGATGTCGCGGTGCCCGAGGCTGATCAGGTGATCGGCGACGGCGCGTGCCCCTGACGAGTGCGCGGCCGACACGGCGGCGATGTCCGGTGGCGGCGGCGTGCGCGGATCCACTACGACGAACGGGAAACCGGCCTGCGACAACGCGACCAGCTCGGCGCCTTCCTCCGGCGGCAGGATCAGGATCGCGGCGTCGACGTCCGAACCGGGCAGGCCGCGCAGAGCGTCGGTGTGCTGGCCCGACTCCCCCGCGTCCAGCAGCAGCCGCAGGCCGTGCAGCTTCAGCGTCTCGGCGATCGAGGAGACGATCAGGCCGAAGTAGTCGGTGAGCACGTACGGGCAGCGCACGTAGACGGTCCTCACCCGCACCGGCGCCTTACGCCGTTCCAGAGCCTGAAGTACCAGGTCACGGGTGCGCGGAGCGACGTTCACGTGATCGTTGAGCACGCGGGAGACGGTCGCGACCGAGACGCCGGTCTCCGCGGCGATGTCACGGAGACTCGCGCGTTGTTTCACGTTCTCGATCTGACGTTCCACCAGGTCAATGTACCGGAACTCACCGAATCCATTGACCGCCGACACCACCGGGTGTTTCATCCTGGAATCTGACGTTTCACAGTGATGAACGGGTGTTACATGAGACGAACCGCGATCGTGGCTCTGGTGCTCGGACTGACCGCGCCGACCGCCGAGGCTGCCAGTGCGCCGGAAGTCCGCGTCTGGGTGACCACGCCGGACCGGGCGGAGCTGATGCACGAACGCCCGCGCGTCCAGTTCGGCACCGCGGCCTCGACGCATCCGACGATCGTGGTCGACCCCGACCGGGGCTACCAGACGATCGACGGCTTCGGCGCCTCCATCACGGACTCGTCCGCCGAGGTGCTCGCCGGTCTCACTCCTGCCGTCCGCGCGGACACCATGCGCAAGTTGTTCGACCCGAAGCAGGGCATCGGCGTCAGCTTCCTGCGCCAGCCGGTCGGGTCGTCCGACTTCACGGCGGCCGCGAGCCACTACACCTACGACGACGTCCCGGCCGGGCAGACCGACTTCGCACTCCGGCACTTCAGCGTCGAGCACGACCGGGCGAAGATCCTTCCGTTGCTGCGCGAGGCGAAGCGGCTCAACCCGAAGCTCAAGGTGATGGCCACGCCGTGGAGCCCACCGGCGTGGATGAAGACCAACGACTCGCTCGTCGGCGGTCAGCTCAAGGACGACCCGAAGATCTACGACGCGTATGCGCGCTACCTCGTGAAGTTCGTCAAGGCCTACACAGCGGCAGGTGTGCCGATCGACTTCCTGTCCGTGCAGAACGAGCCGCAGAACCGCAGGCCGGACGCGTACCCCGGCACGGACATGCCGGTAGCGGCACAGATCAAGGTGATCGAGGCACTGGGACCGAAACTGCACGGGACCAAGATCCTGGGCTACGACCACAACTGGGCCACCCATCCGAACGACGGCACCGCGGAAGCCGACTACCCGTACCAGATCCTGCGCTCCCCGGCCGCCAAGTGGCTCGCCGGCACCGCCTACCACTGCTACTACGGCAACCCGGCCGCTCAGACCGCGCTGCACAACGCCTTCCCGGACAAGGGAATCTGGTTCACCGAGTGCTCCGGCTCGAAGGGCGCGACCGACCCGCCCGCCAAGGTCTTCGGCGACACGCTCCGCTGGCACGCCCGCAACGTCGTCCTCGGCACCACCCGCAACTGGGCGCGCAGCGCGGTGAACTGGAACATCGCCCTGGACAGCACCGGCGGCCCGCACAACGGCGGCTGCGGCACCTGCACCGGCCTCGTCACTGTGCAGCCCAACGGTGACGTCACCACCGACGCCGAGTACTACACGATCGGCCACCTGTCGAAGTTCGTCCGGCCGGGCGCCCGCCGCATCGCCAGCACGTCGTTCGGCACCACCGGCTGGAACGGCCAGATCATGGACGCCGCGTTCCGCAACCCGGACGGTTCCACGGCTCTGGTGGTGCACAACGAGAACGACGAGCCGCGCACGTTCGCGGTGAACGCCGGCGACCGCACGTTCGAGTACACCCTGCCCGGCGGTGCCCTCGCCACGTTCACCTGGACCACGAACCTGCGCAGCAAGTTCCATGCGATCCCGCTGACCGGTGCCACGGATCCCGCGCTCATCGACGACGACGCGTCCACCCGCTGGTCGAGCGGCGCGGCCCAGGCTCCCGGCCAGTTCGTGCAGGTGGATCTCGGGCGCCGCAGGGAGTTCCGCCGGGTCGCGGTCGACAGCGGCGGCAACCTGGGCGACTACGTCCGCACCTGGGAGCTGTCCGCGAGCGACGACGGCACGAAGTGGCGCACGCTCACCGCCGGCTCGGGCACCGGCCAGCTCACCACCATCGACGTGCGGAGGACCAGCGCGCGCTACCTCCGCATCACCTCCACCGGCACCGCGAGCAACTGGTGGAGCATCGCAGATTTTCGGCTCTACAACTAAGAAACGGGCGCCCGAACCCTGCAAGGAGCGCTATGTCAAAGACGACAAAACGCCTGCGTAGCACGGCCATGGTCGCCGCCGTCGTGATGGCGGGGATCGCCGCCCCGTCCGCCACGGCCGCGACCAGCGCCAGCGTGTGGCTGACCACCGCCGACCGTTCGAACCTGTTGCGGCAACAGGGAGACGTGACGTTCGGCTCCGGTGGCAGCGGCCCGACGATCACGGTCAACCCGAACTCCACCTACCAGTCCATGGTCGGCTTCGGCGCGTCGTTCACCGACGCGGCAGCGTGGAACATCTTCAACTCACCCCGCCGTGACGAGATCATGAACCAGCTGTTCAACCGCAGCAGCGGCATCGGCATGAGCTTCCTCCGCCAGCCGATCGGCTCGACCGACTTCTCCCGCAGCTTCTACACCTACGACGACGGCGCGGCGGACCCCGCGCTCTCCCGGTTCTCCACCGCGCACGACAACGCCTACATCCTGCCGCTGATCCGCCAGGCGAAGTCGTTGAACCCGCAGCTGTCCATCATGGGCACGCCGTGGAGCGCCCCGGCGTGGATGAAGAACAACAACAACCTCATCCGCGGTTCGCTCAACGACAGCAGCATCGGCGTCTACTCGGACTACCTGGTCAAGTTCACCCAGGCCTACCAGGCGGCGGGCGCGCCGATCGACTACCTGAGCGTGCAGAACGAGCCGAACTTCGAGCCGCCCGGCTACCCCGGCATGCGGATGTCCGCGCAGCAACAGGTCAACGTCATCAACAACCTCGCGCCGAAGCTCCGCGCGGCCGGCCAGCAGGCCCGCATTCTCGGCTACGACCACAACTGGGACGACACGAACTACCCGCAGACCGTGAACAACGGCGCGGGCAACAACGTGATCGGCTCGGCGTGGCACTGCTACGGCGGCAACCCGAGTGGACAGTCCGTCGTGAAGAACAACCAGCCCGGCAAGGACATCTTCTTCACCGAGTGCTCCGGCACGAGGTCCGCTGACGACGCGTCGACGTTCCGCGACACGTTGCGCTGGCAGGGCATCAACCTCGCGATCGGCGCCACCCGCAACCACGCGCGCAGCGTCGCGATCTGGAACATGGCGCTGGACAACAACAACGGTCCGGTCATCGGCAGCTGCACGAACTGCACGGGCGTCCTGCGCACCAACGGCAACGACGTCACCTACAACGCCGAGTACTACGTGCTGGGCCACCTCTCGAAGTTCGTGCAACCGGGCGCCGTCCGCATCGACTCGACCGGCTACGGCGAGGGCGGCATCCAGAACGTCGCCTTCCGCAACCCGGACGGCCGCGTCGTGCTCGTCGCGCTGAACTCCGGCGGCGCACAGAACTTCCGCGTCTCCTACGGCGGCCAGACCTTCGGCTACAACCTCCCGGCGGGCGCCATGGCCACCTTCACCTGGCCCGGCACGCTCGACCCCGGCCAGCCGGGCCGCACCGGTGCCATCACCGGCCTGGGCGGCAAGTGCCTCGACGTCACGAACGGCTCGACCACCAACGGCAACCGGCCGCAGATGTGGACCTGCAGCGCCGGCCCGAACCAGCAGTGGACCCTGGCCGCGGACGGCACGGTGCGCGGGCTCGGCAAGTGCCTCGACGTCACCGGCAACGGAACGGCCGACGGGACAGCGGTTCAGCTCTGGGACTGCTTCGGCGGTGGCAACCAGCGGTGGACCGCCACGAACGGCACATTGGTCAGCGTCGGCAGCAGCAAGTGCCTGGACGTGACCGGTAACAACACCGCCGACGGCGCGCTGCTGCAGATCTGGACGTGCACGGGCGGGGCCAACCAGCGGTGGACCGTGCCCGCGTAGTGGGCGGCAGGCCGGTGTCCGAAGACGGCGGGCACCGGCCCTGCTTGAGGTGACACCGCTCGGGTAACCGCACGGTATGACTGATCCCGTCAATCCCGAAGCGCCGCACTCTCCCGGCACGCCCAGCCTGGACGATCTCGACACCGAGGAACCTCAGGTGCCGCAGGAGGAAGCCGAGGAGGAGCCGAGCGAACCGCCGGACTGAGCCTCAGGACGAGTGCGGCGGGTGAGTCACGCGCGCGCCGCCACCGCGGCTCGGCGGCCTGGCAGGAATCCGCGCGCCGCCGTCAACAGCGTGCGCGCTTCCATGAGCTCGCCGTACTCGAGGTGCTCGTCGGCCGCCGCGATGTGGGCCAACGCCTGCTGCGGCGCGTCCGGGGCGTCCATCATCGCCTTGGTCAGGCACTTGCGCGCCTGCTCCGCCTGCAGGGCGAGGTCGCCTCCTGCCGTGGCGCGGATGAGGACGAGAGCGTCGCAGATCGCCTGGTCGAGTGAACTGTGCTGCACCATGATCGCCGCCTTGAGGACAGTCGGGAGGACGAGCGCCGACTGCTTGACGCCGGTCCCGGCTACCCATGTGCGGAGAGCCTCAAACAAAAGGAAATCCCGATCAGCCGTCGTCGCCGTAACGACCGCCGCCGTCCAAGCCCGCACCCAGGTCCGAGTCGGTCTGGGACGACTGTTCCTCAGCCGGTGTCAGCGGGGCGTCGCTCTCCTGCTCGGCCGCACCGCCGGCCACGTCGTCGTGCTCCGGTTCCGTCACCACGACCTCGTCTCGCCAGAGGGCCTCTGATCGTGACCACCGACGTCCTGCACGGCTTCCTTCGCCTGCTCGGCCGTGGTCTGCGCGGCGTCCGAGGCGACCTGCCTGACCTCACCGGCGGCGTCGCCGACCGAGGACCTCACCTCTTCCCTGAGGTGCTGCGCCGACTCTGCCAGCGCATCCCCCGCCGGTTCCACGACGTCGCTGAACGTGTCCGACAACTGCTGCACGGCCTGTTGCTCGGCGTCGGTGCGGGGCAGCACCGCCGCCAGCAGCAGCCCGCTGCCGAAGGCGATCAGGCCGGCCGCGAGCGGGCTGCCCTGCGTCTGCTGGGCGACGCGTTGCGGTACGTCCTGCACTGTCTGCACAGCCTGCCCGGCCCGTTCGGCGACGGCGTGCCCGGTGTCGTGGCCCTGGTCCCGCACGGTCGAAGCGGCCTGCGTGGCGGTGCCCATCACTCGCTCCTTCATCGCGGTCAGTCCCCTGCGCGCACCGCGCACGCGTCGCTGGGCGATGCTCCGCGGGCTCGCGTGGTCGGCGAGCCTGTTGGCGTCGGCTCGCAGTTCGGCGCGGGTCACTTCGATGTCGCGCCTTATCTGGTCGGGTGTTTCGCCCATTCCGCGTCCTCCTTCAGGGTTTCGACGGTGCGTTCGGGTTTCGGGTTGACGGTGCGCAGCCGCGCACGTCCCGAGGTGTAGAGCACGGCGCCCGCGATGCCCCACAGGGCGGCCACGATCAACGCGGCCCAGCCCAGCGGCAGGACCGCACCGAGCGCGAACACCAGCGCGAGGCTGAGCAGCACGGTGGTCAGGTAGCCGGCGAAACCCGCGGCGGCGAGCATCCCCGTCGCCTTGCCCGCCTTGACGGCCTCCTGCCGGATCTCCGCCTTGGCGAGCTCCAGCTCCTGCCGCATCAGCTTGGAGAGGTCACCGGTCAGCTCGCTGACGAGATCTCCCAGCGACTCCCCCGAACTGTCCACTCGGGACGGTGGCACCTCAGGGCTCGACATGCGGCACCCCCGCCGCGGGGGTCGCGGGCGCGGCGCTCGGCGTCAGCGGCGCGCCGTACTCCGGTGTCACGCCGGCGCGTTCGGCCGCCACGGGCACCGCTCCGCTCCGCGGCCTTTGCTGCTGGCTGCCACCGGTCGCGCTCTTCGCGACGCGGCCGACCAGGAACCCGGCCACGGCGGCACCCAGCAGGAACGTGCCCGGCTTGCGCCGCGCGTAGTCGCGGGCCGAGTCGAGCAGGCCCTGCGCACCCCGTTCGTCGAGGAACCTGGCGGCCTGCCTGCTCGTGTCGGCGACGCTGCGGATCGCTCCCGCCGACATCGAGCTCGACGGTGCGGTCCCGGCCATCTCGCCCAGTTCGTCGGCGAGCCGGCCGAGTTGCTTCGACACCCGCAGTGCCTGATCTTCCGCTTCTGCCACAACACGTTCCCGCACGTCCTGCACCACGTGGCGGGCCTGGTCCGCGGTCTCCCGCGTCACGTGCGCGGCCTGGTCGGCGATGGTGTTCCCCACCTGCCCGGCCGCGTCCCTGGCATCCATCTGGTTTTCGGTCACGGCTCACTCCTCAGCTCGTAGTCGTGTCCTGGCTACGAGCTACCCGAGGGGCGGGGCCGCAAACGGGGCCATTTCGCCGCTACCGCAACAGGTTCGTCGAAAAGCGTGCCTGGGAGCTACGAGAAGTCGTGGTCCCGCGGCGCCGGCACGAACGCGGCGAAGTCGCGGTTCGACCGGTCGTCCACCCGCTCGCGGTGGAACAGGCCGCGCACCCACGTCACCACCGCGGCGGCGGCGGGCGACGGGTCACCACCCAGCCGCGCGATCTCCACGAGCTCACCGATGCGGTCCTCGACGGCGGCCGACCATCCGCTCCGCTCGTTCCACAGCAACGCCACGTCGTGGTCGGGGAAGTCGGGCAGCCGCCCGTCCAGCGCCACGTACGCTCCCGCGCGCGGTTCCGTCTCCACGAACGAGCTGTCACCACGCAGCCCGAGCTCCGTCACGACCTCGCGCACGTAGCGCCGCACCCGGCGCGCCGCCGAATCGTCGAAGTCGAGATCGAAGCCGATGATCACGTCCCGGTCCATGCGCCAGGAATACCCCCGCGGGGTGTAGATCAATCCCAGGTCAGGGCGTCAGACGCAGGCCTCGCACGGAGAGCACGGTCGCCTCCGGGGACTCCGGCAGCACGAACCCGATCTCACCGTCGACCGGCTCGAAGCCCTGACCGGACTCGGTCCACCGCACGTCGTGGCGCGTCGTCAGGGAGACCTCACCACCCGGCTGCACCACGGTCGCCGCCAGCGCGTCCCCGTCCTGCCGCAGCAGCACGGTGCCACCGTCCTCCGGGCCGCCCGCGTCGGGCAGTTCCGCGACCAGCCGCAACCCGCTCAGCCGCACGGAGTCCCCCGCGCGCTCGACCGCGCATTCGCCCTCGAAGTCCAGCACCATCGTCTTGGATCGCAGCGTCACCTCGGCCTGGGCGCTGCTCGCAGTGTCAGCCATGCGGACGACGTACCCCGTGACCACGGCCGCGGAAACGCCGCGGTCACGGGTGTCGTGCGGTCAGCTCTGGTACGGCTTCGCGGCCTTCTGGGCCGCATACGTCAGCATCGGCAGGACCTTCGCCCAGTGCCCGTCCTGGCAGGAGTACGCGGGCGTGAACCCGCCGCAGTCGCCCTCCCAGTCACCGATCTCCCAGGTGTAGTGCGGAACCCCGAGCTCGCCGTACACCCAGTCGTCGATCGACCCACCGGCCGTGTACAGCAGCTCACCGGGCTGCCCGTACTGCCAGCCGGGTCCGGCGATCCGTGCCATCTCGGCCGCCATCGAGCGCAGCGGTCCGTCGTTCGGCGACGGCGTGGTCGTGAATCCCCACGGCAGCAGCACGACGTTCAACGCCGAGTGCATGGTGATGACCATGCCGCGCGTGTCGGCGTCGGCCGGGTCGGTGAGACCGGGCCCGCGCTTGTCCGGGTACAGCGACCGGAACAGCTTCTCCAGCGCACGGGTCTCGACCTCGGAGTCGGCCTTCGGGCCGCGGTAGACCTGGCTGCACGGGTCCGACGACGTGCCGTTGTCGCCCCACTGCGCGTCGAAGTTGCGGTTGACGTCGATGCCGATCTGCGCGTACGGGTCCTCTTCCGAGGTCGGGCACACGGCGGGACCGTTGGTGTGGTTGGCGTTCTTGCGCTGCAGCTTCGGCGTGTCCCCGCCGGACTGGACGATCTGCACGCCGTCCGGGTTCGCGATCGGCACGACCCAGACCTCGGTGGTGTCGAGCAGCGAGGTCACGGACGCGTCGTGGCCGTAGCCGGTGGTGAGGTGGTCGATCCAGCGCCACGCCAGGTCACCGGTCGTGATCTCGCGGGCGTGGATCTGCGCCGACACGAACAGCCGGGGCTTGCGCGAGTTCGGCGCGAGCCTGCAGTCGCCGTACGTCCTCTTGGTGATGCAGATGGCTTTCAGGTCGTAGCCGCCCGCGCCCTGGGTCTTGCGCCACGAGTCGCCGTAGTCCACCACCGATGCCAGACCGGCGTACCGGAACGCCACCTGGTCCAGGTGCGCGTAGTGGGCCTTGATCGTGCGGTAACCGCCGTAGTACGTCTCGTTGACGCCGTGACCCGAGGTCTTCAGGCCGGAGGACGGCGGCGCCATCACCGACTCGACGGTGCCGCTGAACCCCGACGCAGCCAGCTTGGTGTGCACGTCCTTGGAACCCAGCACGAACAGGTCGTCGCCGTCCCGCTGCTCCAGCACGTCGAACCCGCGCGCGAGCAGGTCCTGCGCCTTCTGCCCGAGCGGGGCCGGGACGCGGTAGACGTACGTCGGCCCTTCCTGCCGCGGCGCCGGGGCCTGCGGTGCGGCCACCGACGTGCCGACGAGCAACGCCGCGCTGGCGGCACCCGCCAGGACGAGGCTCAGCCGTCGTTGCTTCATGGTCGAGAACCCCCTGTGAGGTCGCGAAAACGCTCTCTCACACCACCGTAGCGAGAACGATCATGAAGAAGCCGATATGAGACGACCGGAACTCATGGCCGCGGCCCACCTGATCCAGGACACCACGCGCAATACCGGTTCGTCTACATCTTGCATGATTCTGCTCACTTCTTGCACTCTGGAGTCGGATCGCCGACAAAGGAGTTCGCGATGTCCCTGTCCCGACGAACACTCCTCAGCACCGCACTAGCAGCCCCTGCCTTCAGGTTCCTGCCCGCAAGCCCGCCAGGCGACGTGGTCGGCAAGATCACCGTCGGCTACCAGGGCTGGTTCGCCTGCCGCGGTGACAGCTCGCCCGTAAACGGCTGGTGGCACTGGAACAACAACTGGAGCCAGCCGCCCGCTCCCCCGACCAGCTCGGTCCGCGTGTGGCCGGACGTGCGCGAGTACGCCCGCACCTACCAGACCGCGTTCGCCAGCCTCGGCGACGGCCGCCCGGCCACCCTGTTCTCCAACTACGACAGGCAGACCGTCGACGTCCACTTCGCCTGGATGCGCGACCACGGCTGCGACACCGCGGCCCTGCAACGCTTCAACCCGACCGGCGGCGAGGGCCCGATCCGCGACGCCGTCACCGCGCACGTCCGCTCCGCCGCGGAGGCCACCGGGCGGAAGTTCTACATCATGTACGACGTCACGGACTGGCTGAACATGCAGCCGGAGATCAAAGCCGACTGGCAGAACAAGATGTCGGCCTACACATCGTCATCCGCTTACGCACGCCAGAACGGCAAACCGGTCGTTGGCATCTGGGGTTTCGGTTTCAACGAGGCCAACAAGCCGTGGGGCCCCGAACCGTGCCAGGACGTCATCAACTGGTTCAAAGCCCGGGGTTGCTACGTGATGGGTGGCGTGCCGACGCACTGGCGACTCGAAGGCGAGGACTCCCGGAAGGGGTTCGCGAGCGTCTACCGGTCGTTCGACATGATCTCGCCGTGGATGGTCGGCCGGGTCAACAACATCGCGGAGTCGGACCACTTCCACACCAACATCAACGGCCCGGACCAGGCCGAGTGCAACTCGTTGGGCATCGACTACCAGCCGTGCGTCCTGCCTGGCGATGTCGCACAACGGCAACGGCTGCACGGCGACTTCATGTGGCGGCAGTTCTACAACATGGTCCGCCTCGGCGCGCAGGGCATCTACATCTCGATGTTCGACGAGTTCAACGAGGGCAACCAGATCTGCAAGACCGCCGAGACGCAGGCCGACGTGCCCGCGGGTTCCGGTTACCTCGCACTCGACGAGGACGGCACGCGCTGCTCGGCCGACTACTACCTCAGGCTGACGGGCGACGGCGGCCGCATGCTCAAGGGCCAGATCCCGCTCACCGCAACCCGTCCAACGCAACCGATGCTCGGCGGACCGCCCGCGCCCGACGTCGACCTGGCCGCGGGCAAGCCCACGCAGCAGAGTTCGCAGACCCAGCACTACGGCAGCGGCTATGTCGTCGACAACGACCCGCGTTCGTACTGGGAGAGCGCCAACAACGCGTTCCCGCAATGGGTCCAGGTCGACCTCGGCTCTCCCGCGGCGCCGAGGCGGGCGGTGCTGACGCTCCCGCCCGACCCGGCCTGGGGACGGCGGACCCAGGTCATCGCCGTGGAAGGCAGCTCCACCGGCCAGTCGTTCAGCGCGCTGTTGCCGGGCGCCGGGTACGAGTTCGACCCGGCCACCGGCAACACCGTCACGCTGTCGTTGCCCGGCAACGAAGTCCGTTACGTCAGACTCGTGTTCACCGGCAACACGGGCTGGCCGGCGGGCCAGCTGTCCGGACTCAAGCTGTTCACATGAGATGAATCGGCACGACGTTGTCCCCGGACACCACGAACCGGACGCGGCCGAATCACCGCGGTCTTCCACGTCTCGGTGCCCGTGTTCCGCACGAACGCCGAGTCGCGGTAGGCGTTGTTGCCCACGTCGCCGAACAAGTCGTACTGGATGTTCCAGCTCCCGGTGCCGTTGTCGAAGTAGTCGACGTGCGCCGTGGCCTGGCAGCTGGACCTGGGCACCGGGCAGTGGAACGTGCAATACGACTCGACCGGTCAGCCGTACCAGGGCGGCGCCTTCTGGACCAACACCGGTACCGGCACGTGGCAGACAGCGACGTTCACGCTGCCCGACGCCGGGTTCTCCGGCAGGCAGAACGCCGGCGCGGACTTCCGGCTCTCGACCGGGCCGGGTTCGTGATCTCCCGTGTCCACGTGGGAGCGTCCGGTGGGAGCGTTCTCCCGTTGCACCTGTGTCCGGGTTAATGTGCGGCCATGCTCTCTCGCCTGCTCGGTCGTGACGATGAGATCCGTTGCCTGGACGGGGTGATCGGCGCGGCCCGTGAAGGTCGTGGCGGAGTGCTGGTGCTGCGCGGCGAGGCCGGGATCGGCAAGAGCGCGCTGCTGGAGCACGTGCGCGAGACGGCAACGGGCTTCCGGGTGCTGGATGCGTCGGGGTCGGAGTTCGAGACCGAACTGCCTTACGCCGCGCTGCACCAGCTGTGCGTCCCGCTGCTCGGCCAGCTCGCCGACCTGGCTCCTGGCAGGAGAGCCGCGCTGGAAGCCGCGTTCGGGCTGAGCAGTGCGACGCCGGACGTTCTTCAGATCGGACTGGCCGCTTTGGACCTGCTCGCCGCGGCGAGCCCGGTGCTCTGTTTGATCGATGACGCGCATTGGCTCGACGACGCGTCGGCGAAGGTGTTCGCGTTCCTCGGACGGCGGCTGGCGGCGGACCCGATCGTGCTGGTGTTCGCCGCGCGGGAGTCCGGGGTGCTGACCGAACTGCCCGCACTGGCGGTGAAGGGTTTGCCCGATGCGCAGGCACGGGCGTTGCTCGCGGCCGAGTCGGTGGACGACAAGGTGCGCGAACGGCTGCTCGCCGAGGCGCGCGGCAACCCGTTGGCGCTGCTGGAGCTGCCTCGTGCGGGCGGGTTCGCGTTGCCGGAGGTCTCGTCGGTGCCGAGCGCGATCGAGGCCAGCTTCCAGGCGAGGTTCGCCGACCTGCCGGACGAAGCGCGGATGCTGCTGGTGGTCGCCAGTGCGGATCCGACCGGTGAGCCGCGGCTGCTGTGGGCGGCCGCGCAGCAGCTCGGACTGGACCTGACGACGGCAGCGGCGGCCGAGGCGTCGGGCCTGGTCAGCGTGTCGACGCGGGTTCGCTTCTGTCATCCGCTGGCCAGGTCGGCCGTGTATCTCGCTGCCGGCGCGGCCGAACGGCGGGCCGTCCACCTCGCACTCGCTGCGGTGACGGACGCCCAGATGGATCCGGATCGGCGGGTGTGGCATCTCGCGCAGGCTGGGACGGGCCCGGACGACGAAGTGGCCGCTGAGCTGGAGAGATCGGCTTCTCGGGCGCGTGCTCGCGGTGGTGTGGCGGCGGCCGCGGCGTTTCTGGAGCGGGCAGCGGCGTTGTCGCTGAATCCTCGGCTGCGGGCGGAGCGGACGCTCGCCGCCGGGCAGGCGAAGTTCGACGCCGGAGCCGTGGACGACGCCGCCGAGCTGCTGAGCACGGTCGACACCGGCTTGCTGGGACCGGCGGAGCTCGCGCAGGTGGATCTTCTGCGCGGACGGGTGGCGTTCGTTCGCAATCCGGTGAACGACGGGCCTGAGTTCGTGCTGAGCGCGGCACGGCGGATGAGTGGGGTCCCGTCGCGCGAGTGCGTGCTCGACGCGTTGGAGATGGGGCTGGTGGTCGGGCGGGCCAGCGGTGTCCTGGACGTCGTCGTGCGCGAGGCCCGATCGATGCGTGCCGAACCGGACGTGTTGAACGCCCTGGTGGTGCTGGCCGGAGAGGGCCATCGGGCGGCTGTTCCGTTGCTGCGGCGGGCGTTCACCGACGACAGTCTGATGTGGACCCGGCATCCGGCGCTGGCCACGATGCTGGCGGGCGAGCTGTGGGACACCGAGGTCCATCACCGCGTCACCTCCTGGCTCATGCGGACCGGGCGAGAAGCTGGATCGCCGTTCGTGCTGCGGCTCGGGCTTGCCCAGACCGCCGTGGTGGCCGTGCACGCTGGTGACTTCGGGCCGGCCATGTCGGCCATTGCCGAGGAAGAAGCCGTGGCAGACGCGCTCGGCGTCACTCCCCTGCCGTATCCCCGCCTGCACCTGGCCGCGATGCGTGGATCTCGCGAGGAGCTGCTCCGGCAGACCGAGCACGCGACGCACGCGGCTTCTCGGGTGGCCGGCCTGCTGGTGGCGAACGCACATTGGGCTTCCGCGGTGCTGCACAACGCTCTTGGCGACTACTCGACAGCGCTTTCCGCTGCTCGCCTTGCCGTCGAGCCTGGGGATCTCTACCTGGCTGGTATCTCGTTGTCTGAGCTGGTCGAGGCGGCGACTCGGTGTGGCGAGGAGAAGTCAGCGCTGGCCGCGCTGGAGGATCTGACCGAGCGGACCTCGGCGGCGGGCACCGAGTGGGGTCTCGGCGTCGCGGCCTCGGCGCGAGCGGTCGTGTCCGGAGAAGAAGAGGACTACCGCGCTGCCCTGTCACATTTGGAGATCACCACGGCTCGGCCCTATCTGGCGCGAGCTCACCTGCTGTACGGCGAGTGGCTGCGGCGGGCCGGTCGGCGCGTCGATGCCCGCGAGCAGCTGCGGACAGCGCACGATCTGTTGTCGTCCATGGGAATGCAGGCTTTCGCGGCGCGGGCGGCCCAGGAGCTGCAGGCAACGGGTGAGGTCGCCCGCAGCCGGTCCGCACAGCCCCAACTGCACAAGTGGCGCACGGCGAGAGGTTTCTGGCGACCCCCGCAGACCTGGGACCAGCCACCGCTCGCGGACAAGAACGCCGACGCTC
>NZ_JBEXPJ010000102.1:0-31245 GCF_040611995.1 Lentzea sp. NPDC006480 | reverse complement strand
CGGCCCTCACACCTCGCGGGGTGCGCGCCCCTTCGGCCATCCGGATGATCATTAAGTCGATCGTGTCGCGAACCAGCACTTCATCGGTGATGATCTGAACGGTGACGCTTGCTGCCTTGACCCGCGAACAAGTACTTGCCGCGATTGCAGAGTTCAACGAACTCGGTCGGTCAGCCTTCCTCAGGAAGTACGAGTTCAGCAAGGCGAAGTCGTACTTCATCCAGCACGACGGGCAGCTCTACGACTCCAAAGCGATCGTCGGTGCGGCCCTCGGACTCCTGCCTCGCGACTTCTCCGGGGGAGACAAGACCGTCGCTCACCGGCTCGAGCAGCCAGATCTCGGCTTCACCGTGCGGTTCTTCCCCGTTCTTGACTGGACGAGGGAGGAGATCGTCCTCGCTTGCGCTGTCCTGGAAGCAAACGGTTGGCGGCAGCCCACTCGTCACGAGCAGGACTGGCGCGTGATTGAACTTTCCGAGTTGCTGCAAACGCCTCTGTTCCACCCGCTGGACCAGCACGGTCCTGACTTCCGGAGCCCGGCGAGCGTCGGACGCAAAACGGCTGACATCGCCACTGTCCACCCCGACTACCGGGGTGTTCCGACCCGCGGTGGCCGGCTCACACCCGAGGTGATGCGCGACTTCCTCGACCGGCCGGAGGAGATGCTCGCTGAGGCCGCCCGGCTGCGGTCGAAGATCCTCGGATATCAGCCGAGCCAGAACCTGTCGGCCGAGACTGCGGATCCGGACAGCGTCAAGGTGGTGGACGTGCCCCTTGAGGCGCACCGGGCGGGGAGCTTCCAGACCACGGGGCAGACCGACGAACGGACCGCGATCCGGCGCGAAGCCGAGATGGTGCAGCGGTACACGGACTGGAAGCACAGCGAGGGGTTCGAGGTCGGCGGCAAGCTGATCATCTTGCCCGGAGGTGGCCGCCTTCGCGTAGACCTCTTCGACCTCGGCCGCGGTGAGCTTATCGAGGCCAAGGGGTCGTCAGCACGTGACTACGTGAGGACGGCACTCGGGCAGGTACTCGACTACGCCCGGTACATCGACCACAGCTTTCGTTCGGTGCTGCTCCCGAAACATCCAGGAGAAGACATGGTCGAACTGTTGCTGAGCTGCCACGTCGGCTGCATCTACGAGACGGCCAAGGGAAAGTTCGAACGGATCGACCTGCCGACTGGCACGTGATCCATCACGGCTGCGCCTACTGATCTGCGCTGGACCGTTATGCCCCATGCGCTCACATTGAAGCCGCGGCAACTTCTTTAGGACTTCCCCGGCGACCACCTTCGTCGTAACCGCGAACGACCTTCGCGGCTCGCGGCGACCAGGCCGTCCGAGATGGACTAGGTGCCACAACTGAGGGGGTTGTGGTGAAACGACGTTGGCTGGTGCCGCTCGTAGCGGCAGGACTCATCGCGGGCACGACCGCGGCGAACGCGGACGATTCCGTTGTGCGGACCGGATATGGGGCCGTGCGAGGGGAAATCAACGGACACACAAGGGTGTTCGAGGGCATTCCGTACGCGGCGCCGCCCGAGCGGTGGCGCGACCCAAAAGCGCCGCGGAAGTGGGACGGCGTGCGGGATGCGACGAAGCCGGGGCCCGCGTGTGCACAGCTGCCGGGGGAGTTGCCGAAGGGCAGCCTCAGCGAGGACTGCCTGTACCTCAACGTGACGACGCCGGCCAAAGCCAGGAACAAGCCCGTTGTCGTGTGGGTGCACGGTGGCGGCTTCTACATGGGGGCCGGGAGCAACTACGACGCGCGGCGGTTCGCGGAGCAGGGCGATGTGGTCGTCGTGACGGTCAACTACCGGCTGGGGATCTTCGGGTTCTTCGGCATGCCCGGGCTGGAGGGCTCGGGCACGTTCGGGTTGAAGGACCAGCAGGCCGCGCTCAGGTGGGTGCGGAACAACATCCAGAACTTCGGCGGGGATCCGCGCAACGTCACGCTGGCCGGGCAGTCGGCCGGGGCGATGAGCGTGTGCGCGCAGCTCACTTCGCCCGCCGCGGCCGGGTTGTTCGACCGGGCCGTCATGCAGAGCGGGTCGTGCCGGAGCGGGTGGCTCGACAACTTCGAGTACCGCGGTGAGGTGGCGGCGACGATCTTCCAGCCCGTCGACGCCCTGGAGGAGCACGGGAAGGACATCGCCCAAGTGCTCGGGTGTGCGGATGTGGCCTGCCTGCGCGGGAAGACCGCGGAGGAGTTGCTGCCGCAGCACTGGGCGTTCATCCAACCTGCTTACGGCACACCGCTGCTGCCTCGGTATCCGGGAGATGCCGTCGAGCAGGGCAGGTTCCACCGGGTGCCGGTGCTGAGCGGGACGACGAAGAACGAGGCGACGCCGTGGGCCGCCGCTTACGACGACAAAGCGCCCATGCGTCCTGAGACCTTCGAAGCCGTGCTCAAGGAGACGTTCAAGGAGCGCGCCGAAGAGGTCAAAGCTGTTTACTCCCCGGAGAAGTACGGATCGGCGGCGCTGGCGTGGGCCGCGATCGTGACCGACCGGATGTGGTCGTGCACCCAGTACGAGACCGCGCGCGGGCTGGCGACCAGGACGAACGTGTACGAGTACGAGTTCGCTGACCCGAATCCGCCCAGGCTGTCGCCGATTCCGCCGCAGATGCCGTTGGGAGCACAGCACGCGTCGGACCTGTGGTCGTTCTTCGACCTCGGGCGCGCGCCGAAGTTCACCGAGGCGCAGCAGCGGTTGTCGGACCAGATGATCCACGACTGGGCCAGGTTCGCCCGCACCGGAATTCCGGGGTGGCCGCGGTTCACCGGAAACCACGACCATGTTCAGTCATTCGCGCCGGACGACGTGCGTCCGGTCGATCTGGCAGAAGAACACCGTTGTGACTTCTGGAGGGCATGACAGAAATGGCACGACGAGTCCTGGTTGTCGCCGCCACCACAATTCTGACGATCACTCTGGTTCAGCCGGCCGCGAGCGCCGGACCGGTGGGCAGCGGGTGGAGCGAGTACAACCCCGCCTGGAACCTGCAGATCCAGAGCAGCGGCGAGATCAAGAGCTACCCGAGCAGCACGAACAGCGCGACCGGACCCGGCGGGTCGTACCGCAGGGAAGGCGGCGTGCAGACGTTCCGGCTCTTCAACAAGGGATCCAACCGGGTCGAGGCCAGGATCCAGGACAACTACCGCACCGGGCAGCGGCAGTTCGAGGGGGAGCTCAAGGTCACCGCGGGCACCGAGGACGAGAGCGCCATGCAGATCTTCGGCAACGACGGCGACGGCGCCACCACGTTGATGATCAGGTCCTACACCAAGAACGGCGGCACCCTGCGCGGCGGCGGCAAGGACCTGGTCAGCGGCATCAACGGCAAGTGGGTGCGGATCAACGTCACGCACAACGCCACGTCCACCGGCGGCAGCTACTCGATCTACATCAACGGCAAGCTCGTGCACACCAACAACGGGCCCAAGGGCGATCACTACTTCAAGTACGGCGTCTACGGCACGTTGCAGGCGTCTAGCGCTGAACACCAGTGGCGCAACGTGCACTTCTACAAGAAATGATCAGGGGCGGAGGTCGTGGACGATCAGTGACGCGGCCAGCAGCCTGATGTCCGCGGGGTCGGCCGGGTTGTAACCGGTCAGCTCGGTGACGCGGCGCAGCCGGTAGTTCAGCGTGTTGCGGTGCAGGTGCAGGCTTTCGGCCGTGCGGTGGCGGTTGTGCTCGCTGTTGAGGAACACCCGCAACGTGTGCAGCAGGTCGGGGTGTTCGGCCAGCCGGTCCATCACGCGGGCCAGGCGCTTGCGGCCGGGTCCTGGGCGGCAGAGCTGGTACTCCAGCAGCACGTCGTCCAGGACGTACGCGCCGGGCGGGCGTCCGAGGCGCTGCACCAGTTCCGCGATGTCGGCGGCCTGGCGCGCGGCGGTGGGGACGTCCTCCCGGCTCTCCGCCGCCGCGATGCCGCCCACCAGGCCGATTCCAGCCGCCGTGTGCAGTTTCCGGACCAGATCGGCGGCATCGGCGAGCTCGGCTTCGAGGCCCTCGGCGGAGGTCGGCAGCAGCACGGTGCCGCCGTCGTGGTCCAGTGCGGAGAGGGCGTGCTTCGGCAGTTCGGCACGCAGCCGGCGCGCCGGCGAGCTCTGGGGTGCGGCCTCGACGCGCACGGCCACGACGACGTAGTGGCTGGACAGTTCGAGGCCGATCCGCTCGGCCAGCGGTTCGGCTTCGCGGCCGGTCAGCAACGCGGCGACCAACGCGCGGGCGGCCTCGCGGCGTTCGGCGTGCAGGGCCTGCTGCTCGGTCAGGTAGGACGCGGCGACGGCGGGCACGGCGGCGCTCAGGAACTGCAGCAACGCCGGCACGGTCGCCAGCAGGTCGCCGATCTCGTCCTCCTCGGCGACACCGGCCATCGACAACCACCCGACGTGCGCGGCGACGTGATAGGTGCTCAGCACGACGTCGAGCGGCACGCCCTGCTGGGCCCGGCGCACGGCCGTCGCGATCTGGTCGGCCATCTCCTCCGGCGCGGGAGGGCGTTGCTCGCGCAGGGCACGCAGGAAGACCTGCAGGTTGCGCGACACCGCCTCGGTGATCTCGCGGTCCACGAGCTGGTGCGGGAGCTGCCGGTACGCCGCCGATCTGGCGAAGAACGCCTCCAGCACCTTCTCGGCGATGCTGGGAATCTGCGTCGCGGCCCGCTCGTACAGCGGGGCCTTCGGATCCGGTGCCGGGATGTCGACCACCCGGCAGAGGCTCGCGCATGCGGCCGCCCCGGGCCATCGCCCGATTCGGTCTACTTTCCTCGGCACTGTGCACGAACGGACGCCCGGAACCTTGTGCAGCTGACCCAAACGTTTGACCTGTTCGAGTGATGGACGGTGGGGCGGACTTCTGCGCGACACCAGAATGGGCAGTTCCAACCGGCATGGGCAGGGTGACTTGGCACAGACGGTGAGCAGTGTCCAAGAGTGCATGAAGCTGTTGCTGCGACGAGGATTCCAGCGGACTGTCGTGCACGACGCGGTGGCGCGCGTGAACGCCGTGATGTTCCGGCGGCTGTGGAGAGGCACGAACGAGACGGTGCTCGCGTACTCCGAGTCGGAGGCGCTGGCCTACCGCGTGCGCGAAGGTGACGTGGACCTGGCGGACCCGTTCGTCGTCGACCCGGACGTCTCGTTGTGGCAGCGCGGGGGCGAGTTCCTCGACGTGGCCGGTGAGCTGCTCGAACTGCCACCGGCGCCGGGGCATTCGGCGTTCGAGGCGAGCTGACTACCTGCGCCGCACCACCTCGTTGATCCAGACGGGGGCGAACGGCGAGGTGCAGCCCGGCGGCGTCGGGTAGTCCTTGAGGACTTCGAGCCGTTCGCCGATCTCGATGGCACGGGCCCGCAGTGACGGGTGCTCGATGCCGATCTGCGCGAGGCAGTGGTTCATCGCCCACTGCAGCCGCTCCGGCGCGCCCTTCAGCTCGGCCTCGATGGTGTCGAGCAGTCCGTCGAGATCGAGGCCGTCGGGTTTTTTGGCGACACGTTCGGTGGTGAGGGCCCAGCCCGCGCTCGCGACGACGGGATCCGGGTCGGCGAACCACGTCGTGCGCAGGTCTTCGGTGTGCGGGCTCTTCTTCACCACGTAGTTCACGAGCCAGTCGTGGACCTTGGGGCGGTGTGCCTCGCGGAGCATCCGGTCGAGCTCGTCGCGGGTGAACGCCTTGGGCCGGCAGATCAGCAGCGCCAGCAGCCGGGCCGCGGTGTCGCCGGTCGCCCACAGCTCGACGGCGAGGTCCTGCTGGGTCCTGAGGCGTTTCGCGATGGCGCGGAGCTTGCCCAGGTTCACGCCGTGGTCGTCGCCGTGCTTCTCGTTGATCACGCGCGCCTTGGGATCTTCCAGCGCGGCGAGCTCGGCCATCAGCCCGGTCACCGTGTCCGCCACCTCGGACCTCCTGTCTCCAGAGGCGAACAGCCTAAGCGGCTTCTACGAGGAACTGCTGACTTGACCTCCGGGCGGAGTGGCACCGGCCGAATCCGGGTGCACAATGTGCGCTCCGCGGAGAGGTTGGGGCACAGCGCTTCGGCGGAGATTCGGTAGTCGTGTGATCGGCTGCTCAGACCACTCCTGAGGGGGAGTTGGACAGTGGTGGAGTTCGGGCTGCTCGGCGATGTCGAGGTCCGGGTGGACGGTCAGGTCGTGGACGTCGGGCACGCCCGCCAGCGGTGCGTGCTGGCGGCGTTGCTGGTGGACGTGAACCGGTTGGTGCCGGTCGACGTGCTGGTCGACCGGGTCTGGGGCGAGCAGGTGCCGCACCGGGCGCGCAACGCCGTCGCCGGGTACGTGTCGAGACTCAGACAGGTGCTGCCGTCCGGTGTTCGCATCACCGGACGGCAGGGTGGTTACGTGCTGACTGTTGACCCGCTTTCGGTTGACCTGCACAGGTTCGACCATCTGGTGCAACGGGCGCGCGTCGAGCCGGATGAGGCAACTTCATTGCTCTCCGAAGCACTCGGGTTGTGGCGCGGCGAGCCTTTCTCCACTTTGGACACTCCGTGGCTCGCCGGGGTGCGGTCCTCGCTGGAGGCACGACGGCTGGCGGCCTTGCTGGACCGCAACGATCTCGTGCTGGACCAGGGACAGCACGGATCGCTGCTGGCCGAGCTGGAAGAGCTCGCGACGCTGCTCCCGTTGGACGAGCGGGTGGCCGGGCAGCTGATCCTGGCGCTGTACCGCTGCGGACGTCAGGCCGACGCGTTGCTGCGGTACGAGCAGGTGCGGGTGCGGCTGGCTGACGAGCTGGGCACCGATCCCGGGCCCGCGTTGCGGTTGCTGCACAAGCAGATGCTGACCGCGGACGCCGCGTTGACGGTCAGCGCCCCGGCTGCCGCGCGACCGGTGCCGCGGCAGTTGCCCGCGCCGCCGCGCTCGTTCGCCGGACGCGGTCGTGAGCTGGCCGCGCTCGACGCGATCATGGACGGCGGGCACCCGATCGTCGTGTCCGGGACGGCCGGGGTGGGCAAGACGGCGCTGGCGGTGCACTGGGCACACCGGGTGGCCTCGCGTTTTCCGGACGGGCAGCTCTACGTGAACCTGCGCGGGTTCGACCCCGGCGGCGCGGTGACGGCGCCGGGCGAGGCGGTGCGCGCGTTCCTCGACGCGCTCGGCCTGGACCCGCAACGCATCCCGGCGAGCCTGGACGCTCAGGCCTGCCTCTTCCGCAGTGTGCTGGCGGACAAGCGCATGCTCATCCTGCTGGACAACGCCAGGGACGCGGACCAGATCCGGCCGCTGCTGCCGGGCAGTCCGGGGTGCCTGGTGCTGGTGACGAGCCGGAACCGGTTGGCCGGACTGGTCGCCACGCACGGCGCGTACCCGCTCGCGCTGGACCTGCTGTCCACAGGGGAGGCTCACGACCTGCTCGTCGACCGGCTCGGGCTGGACCGGCTGCGGGCGGAACCCGAGGTCGCCGACGAGATCATCAAGCGGTGCGCCGGGTTGCCGATCGCGTTGACGATCGTGGCGGCGCGCGTTGCCTGCACGAGCTTTCCGTTGCGTGCCATCGCCGCTGAGCTCCGGGGCGGACTCGACCCGTTCGACGGTGGTGACGCCGCGACTGACGTGCGGGCGGTGTTCTCCTGGTCGTACCACGCGCTGGTGCCCGGCGCGGCTCGGCTGTTCCGGTTGCTCGGTCTGCATCCCGGGCCCGATGTCTCCGGTGCGGCTGCGGCGAGTCTGTTCGGTGAGCCGGTCCGGCCGTTGCTCGCCGAGCTGACGCGTGCGCACCTGCTGACCGAGCATCAGCCAGGCCGCTACGTGTTCCACGATCTGTTGCGTGCCTATGCAACCGAACAAGCGTCGTTGCACGACTCGCCCGAAGAACGCCTTGCGGCCACGGGGCGTCTGCACGACCACTATGTGCACACCGCGCACGCCGCTACCCGGTTGCTGAGCCCGACGCGGGACGTGATCACTCCGCCGTCACCTCGTGCCGGTGCGCATCCGTTGCGGCTGAACGATTTCGGGCAGGCCCTGGCCTGGTTCACCGCTGAGCACCACGTGCTGCTGGCCGTTGTCGAGCAGGCCGCTGGGGCCGGTCTCGACACGCACGCCCGCCACCTCGCCTGGGCGTTGGCCGAGTTTCTGGAACGCCGTGGCCACTGGACCGACCTGGCTTTGGTGGGCCAGATCGCGCTGGCTGCCGCGGTGCGGTTGGCGGATCCCCTGGCGCAGAGCCATGCGCACCGCTACCTGGCCCGGGCGAGCACGCAGCTGGATGCGTTGGACGAGGCCCATGCGCATCTGCAGCGGTCGCTCGACGTGTCGGGTGAGCCCGTCGGGCAGGCGCTGACCCATCGTGAGCTCGCCTACGTGTGTGAGCGGCAGGGGCAGCACGACCAGGCGTTGCACCACTCCTCGCAGGCTCTCGACCTGTACGCGGTGGCCGGGCATCGGCGCGGGCAGGCGGGGTCGCTCAACGCCGTGGGGTGGTACCAGGCGTTGCTCGGCGACTTCGAGAAGGCGCTGACGTCGTGCGAGGCGGCGCTGGGGTTGCTGGAACCCGACGACCTCGACGGGCGGGCGTCGACGTGGGACAGCCTCGGCTACATCCACCACCACCGGGGTGACCACCGCGAGGCGATCGGCTGCTACCAGCGGTCTCTCGACGTGTTCCGGTCGCTCGGCGACCACTACTGGACCGCCGACGTGCTGATTCACCTGGGGGACAGTCATCTCGCCGCTGGGGATGCCGTTGCGGCCGGGGTGGCGTGGCAGGAAGCGCTGGGGATTCTGGAGGATCTCGGCCATCCGCACGCCGACGCGGCGCGTGCGCGGCTCAGTCCAGTGCCGCGATGATCGGGCACTGCTCCTGGACACCGTTGGCGGCGACCTCCAGCAACGCCAGCCGCACGCGGTCGAGGTCGCGCAGCCGTTGCTCGATCTCGGCGACCTTCTCGGTGATCACGTCACCGAAGTCCTCATCAGCTCCTCCGGACACGGCCAGGATCTGTTCGACCTCGGCCAGGGTGAAGCCGAGACGCTGGGCGCGGCGGATGAACTTCAACCGCCGCAACGCCTCGCGGTCGTAGTGGCGATAGCCGCCGTGGGTGCGGGCGGTGGGCGTGACGAGGCCGCGCCGCTCGTAGAACCGCACGGTGCTGATGCCCACCCCGGCGGCGCGGGCCAGTTCGGATATGCGCACCACCGGAAACTACCTCCGGACCAGCGCGCGCAGCTGGGCCGCGCCCCAGAACAGCTCCAACGCCAGGAACACCGCCAGGACCGGGGTCTGCCCGTGCCACAACGCCCACACGAACCAGAGGCTGAACAGCGCGCGTCCGGCGGTGTCGATGCCGATGAGCAGCGGTTCGGGCTTCTTCCAGCGCGCGATCGACCACATCACCACCACCGTGCCGAACAGCGTGGCGAACAGCAGGGTCATGGTGTCTTCGGTCGGTGTGCCGAGCAGGCTCAGCATCGCGCTCGCCGTCCACGGCGTGAGGAAGGCGGCACTGGCCACCAGGTCGTACAGCGCACCGGCTTTGCCCCACCGGGCCACGTCTCGCGTCATGACGATCACGATGGACCCTGAACCTTGGTGCAAGGTCAACCCTGACGTGCCCGGCGGCGAGCGATCGCCGGCAGGAACCACATGTAGATGCCGGTGCCCATCAACACGAAGAGCGGCAGCAACGGGACGTAGGAAACCCAGATCACGGAGTTGTTCACGGTCAGCGCCACGGCTGTGAACACCACGGTGGCCATGAAGACCATGCTCACCACGCGGTGGAACTTCCGGATCCCCTTGGTGCCGCTCATGTCGTCCTCCCAGGTCGGTGTGTTGTGGACAACGTTAAGAGCAGCCGGTCACCCGCGCTTCTCGATTCCTGATCGGATGACGACCCAGTAGGTTGCACGGCATGCAGTACACGTCCCCCGTGCTGGTGGGCCGGAACGAGGAGACATCAGCACTGCGGGCCGCGGTGGCACGAGCCGAGCAACGTCGCGGTGGCGCGGCGTTCCTGGTGGGGGAACCGGGAATCGGCAAGTCGCGGCTCGCCTCGGAGATCGCCGGGTACGCCTCGCAGCGCGGGTTCCGCGTGCTCAAGGGCAGGGCCAGCCGAGCCGTGCCGCTGAGGGCGCTGTGCGAGGCGGTTCTGTCGGCTTTTCGCAAGACGGTTCCGGACGAGCAGCAGCTCGGCGCGTACCTGCCCGTGCTGCTCAGGATGACCCCGGACGCACCCGCCGGTGTGCCGGATCCGGCCGTGGTCAGGGCCGAGGCGGTCCTGCGGTTGCTCACGGCCGAGAAAACCGTTGTGGTGCTTGAGGATCTGCACGACGCGGACGACGAGACGCTCGCGGTCGTGGACTACCTGCTCGACAACCTCGCGGACGAACCCGTCCTGCTGCTGGCCACGCTGCGGCCGCATCCCGATGGCGCGCACGAGCTGGCGCACGCGGCGGCGGCACGCCGGGTCGCGGGTGTGCTGCGGCTCAACGGGTTGACGGACGCGGAGGTCGCCGAGCTGGCCCGGCACTGCCTCGGCGAGCCCGCGCCGGACGACCTGCTGGCGAAGCTCACCAAGATCGCGGACGGCGTGCCGTTCGTGGTGGAGGAGCTGCTCAACGGCGACCTGCAGGCCGGTGTGCCGCCCACGGTCGCGGCCGCCACCCTCGCACGGGTCGACGCGCTCGAACCCGGCTGTGTCGCGCTGCTCGAAGCCGCCGCGATCTTCGGCAGCACGTTCCCGCTGGACGTCGTGCAAGCCATGACCGGCCTGGACAAGGAGCTGCTGCACCAGGCCGAACGCGCGCAGCTGGTCAACGGCCACACGTTCCGGCACGCGCTGACCGCCGACGCGATTCGCGGCCGCATGACGCCGACGGCCAGGGCGACGCTGGCCCGCACCGCCGCTGAAACCACAGAATCCCTGCGCCCCAACGAGTTGGAGCTCATCGCGGAACTGTGGGCAGCAGGCGGCGACAACAGGAAAGCCATCGGCTGCCTGATCAAAGCGGGACGGCACGCGGCCGCGCTGGGCAGGTTCGGCACCGCGATAGAGCTGCTCGAACGCGGTCAGGCCCGGCAGGACGACCCGGACCTCGCCGCGGACCTCCTCGACGCACTTGCCGCCGTGCTCCCGCTGGCCGCGGTGGTCGTACCCGCGGACAACGGCGCGCGGGCTTTCGCGTTGGGAGAACGACTTCAGCAAGCCCTCACCGCGTCCAGGGCCAACCCGGAACGACGAGCCGTGGTGCGCCTGGCCCAGGCGAGGGTCGCGGCCGTCGCGGGGGAGTGGGAACGCGGGCTCGACCTGATCGCGGCCGCCAAGGAGACCTGTGCGGCCGTCGATGTCGTCAAAGCCACCCTCCTGCTCGGACTGAACCAGCTCGACCTCCTGCCCAAGGCCCGCGAACTGGCCGAACGCGCGGCGGCGACCGGAACTCCGGAGATCGTCTGCGAAGCCCTCGAAGTGCTCACCCGGTGCACCAGGGGCCAGGACCTCGCCGAGGCGCGGCAGCACATCCAGCGCTGGCTGCAGGTCGCGGAGCAGCACGGGCTCGCGGCGTGGCGGCTCAGAGCGTTGCTGGAGCTGGGAATCACCGACAAGTACCTGACCGTCGGTGTCGACACCCTGCACGCGGCCAGACGCGCGGCCGAGAGCGCCGGCGCGATCGTGATCATGATCGCCGCCGACCTGCACCTCGGCGCGACCTACATCGTGCGCGGCGAGTACGACAAGGCAGCACACCACGGTTCCGCAGCGAAACAAGCCGCGGAGAAGCTGGGCCTGCACGCGTTGGGAGCGCTCGCGATCGCCATCGAGGCCGGCATCGCGTCCATGCACGGCAACCGCAAGGCGACGGACCAGGCGTTGGCGCAACTGCGTGATCACGGCGGGTCCGAGGAGATCTGGGCCTACAGCTCGGCGGTCTGCGCACTCATGGAAGAGCAGTACGACCGCGCGCTGACCGAGTTCGACGCGATCGAAGGCGAGGTCACAGAACCGCGAATCCTGCGCGGCACCTTCTACCAGGGCCCGCGGCTGTTGGTCCGGGTCGCGCACGGCCTCGCGAACTGGCAGGAGTACGACCGGCTCGCGGACTCGCACCTCTCCCAGGTCCAGCTGCACCGCACGTACTTCGCGTGGAGCCGCGCGATCCTGCTCGGCCGCGACGGCGAGACGGCCAAAGCGAACGCGGCCGCACAGGAAGCACTCGAACTCAGCACCGGGCTCGGCCTGCCGCGTCACCTCGGGCTGCGGCTCGCCGGTCCGGCCGCGCTCGCCGATGGCTGGGGCGAGCCGCTGGAGTGGTTGCGCGAGGCCGAGGAGCACTTCCACCGGCTCGGCGTGCCGGCCGCCGGAGCCTGCCGTGCGCTGCTCCGCGAAGCCGGCGCGCCCCGGCAACGACGACGGCGCGACCACGGCACCGTTCCCGCCGAGCTGCGCAAAGCCGGTGTGACAGTGCGGGAGTTCGAGGTGCTGCGGCTCGTCGTGGAACGGTTCGGCAACGCGGAGATCGGCGAACGGCTGTTCCTGTCGCCCCGCACGGTCGAACGCCACGTCGCCAGCCTGCGCGAGCGCACCGGCCAGACGTCCAGGGCCGACCTCATCCGGTACGCCCGCCCGCTAATTGAGGGGCCCGCCCGCATGTAGGTGCGAGCGGAGATCAGCAGACTTCTTCCCGAGCCCGAGTGATGCCGGGCGTTCGAGGAGGGGGAGCGAGGTGCGTGCAAACGGCTGGCCTGGTCCAGTGCGGCGCTGAGGTGACCGGCGGCGCTGGGCGCGGTGGGGTGTCCAGCGCCGTCGAAACCGATGACGGAAACTTTCTTGGCGCGAGATGTCGATCCCGTCATCTCCCGTTCGACGCACTGACAGAACACCACGTCAGAACAGCCAAGGAGAACTCAGATGCGCACCCTGATCGCCACCGCGTTCGTCTCGCTCGACGGCGTCGTCGAAGCCCCCGGCGGCGAGCCCGGGCACCGCAGCTCCGGCTGGACCTTCAAGGACATCGAGTTCGACGAGGCCGCTTACGAGATCAAGGGCCGCGAGCAGGAAGAAGCCGCGGCGATGATGATGGGCCGGGTCAGCTACGAGGCGTTCTCGCCGGTGTGGCCGACACTCGACTACTTCCCGCAGTACAACGTGATGCCGAAGTACGTCGTCTCCAGCACGCTCGAGGAAGACCAGCTCGTCGACAACTGGGGCGACATCACGATCCTGCGGTCGTTGGACGACGTGGCCGCGTTGAAGGAGACCGACGGCGGCCCGATCTCCATCCACGGCAGCGCGACGCTCAACCGCAACCTGTCCGACGCGGGCCTGATCGACCGCTACCACCTGCTGGTGTTCCCGGTGCTGCTCGGCGCGGGCAAGAGGCTGTTCAGCGAGACCGACAAGGACAAGCAGCTGCTGAAGGTCGTCGAGAGCGAGTCGTACTCGAACGGCATCCAGAAGCTGGTCTACGACGTGGTGCGCTGACGCACCAGTTCGTCGAGCCGGAGCCACGCCGGCGAGTAGTCGCGGACGTGCTGTCCCAGCAGCGACTTCTCGTCGGCGGACAGCACCTCGTGCACGGTCTGAGACGCTTCCCGTCGCAGCCTGGCCGCCATGACGTCGGCCAGGCCGTGCAGGCGCGGATCGGCCGGATCCCAGTCGTGGGCCTGGTCGTAGGTGACGTAGAACTGGCGGAACTCCGGGTCCGCCAGTTGCCGCCGTTTCTGCGCGATCCACCCCAGTGCCTGCTCCGGGTAGCCCGCCGCGAGCACGATCCAGCCGTCGCGTTCGAACTGCACACCTCGTTCGGTCACCCCGAGCTCCCGCAACTGGTCCAGGTAGTCCGTGATCTCGGCGGGCAGGAACATCCGGTCGCCGGCCTGCAACCGGGCGACGCCCTGTTTGCGTTGCCGCAGCTCCTCGATCTGCCTGTCCAGTGCCTGGTCGATCTCGTCGACCGCCGTGGCGAACTCGTCCGGGGTCGCCCGCATCAGCTCGTGGACGCGGGTCAGCGGCACCCCGGCGGCGGTCAGGGTCCTGATGCGGATCAGGTCGACGACGGCCTGGGCGGGGTAGCGCCGATAGCCGGACGCGTCGCGCTCCGGTTCGGGGAGCAGACCGGTCTGGTGGTAGTGACGGACCGCCCGCACCGTGACGCCGACGTACTCGGCCAGCCGCTTGATCGTGAGCACGTCTCATTCTGGGGCTTGACCTTGACGGTGCGTCAGCCTTCGAGCATTGCCGCATGTTCACGAACTGGCATCGCCCGCTCCTGGTCAACACCCTGCTCATGCTCGGACTCGCGGTGGCGTCCGCGGTCGGGATCCTCGTCGACGACCGCACGCTGCTGGGCGACCCGATCTGGCTGAAGCCGCTGAAGTTCGGCCTCGCCTTCGCCCTCTACTCGGGCACGCTGTCGTGGCTGCTCAGCACGCTCACCCGCGGCCGCCGCACCGGCTGGTGGATGGGCACGCTGTTCGCGGTGGCCGCGTTCGCCGAGGTCGCGGCCATCACCCTGCAGGCCGCGCGGGGCACGTTCAGCCACTTCAACACCTCGACCGACCCGATCACCCTGCTCGCCACCCAGATCTTCACCAACGGCGTGGCGGCGTTGTTCCTGCTGCAGCTGGCCATCGTCGTGTTGGTGCTGTTCCAGCGCGGTGGCGACCGCGCGCTGATGAGGGCGGTGCGCTGGGGTCTCGCGCTGGCGACCATCGGCATGATCGTGCCGGTGTACTGGATGGCCACCGAGATCCACCAGCGCACGGTCGTCGACGCGAACGGCGCGGAGATCGTGATGTACCAGAGCCACGACGTCGGAGCGGGCGGTGACTTCCGGGTGCCGCACTTCATCGGGTTGCACGCGATCCAGGTGCTGTTGCTGGTCGTCTTCGCGTCGCGGCGACTGGACGAACGGAACCGAGCGCGGCTGGTCACCACGGCCGCGCTCGGGTGCACCGCACTTCTGGCGGTTTCCGTGGTCGCCACCGGCGCCGGGTTCTAGAGTTCGCTGACGGCCTGCACCACACCGGGGAACGAGTCGACGAGCCGCGTCGGCTCGGCGCTGAGCAGCTGCTCGACGCTGTGCACGCCGTAGGTCACGCCGATAGACGACATTCCCGCGCCGCGCGCCATCAGCACGTCGTGCGTCGTGTCACCGACCATCACGGCATTCGACGCCGGCACGCCAAGTCGTTGCAGCACCAGGAAACCGGACTCCGGATCGGGCTTGGGTCTCGACACCTGGTCCGCGCCGACGACCGTGGAGAACTCCTCGCGGACACCGGCCGCGACCAGCAACGCCTCGGCGTTGAAGATGAACTTGCTGGTCGCGACCGCGAGGAGGAAACCGTTCTCCCGCAACGACCGCAGTCCGTCGAACACGCCGGGGAACACCAGCTGCGGCGCCTTCGGCAGCACGATCTCGCGGAACGTCGACAGGTACAGCTCGACGCACTTCGCGACCAGCGACTCCTCCTCGGAGATCCCGAGCACCTTCGCGAACGCGGCGGGCAGCGGGAGCCCGATCGTGGCGCGGATCGAGCCGGAGTCCACTGTGGGCAGATCGAGCTGGGCGAACACGGCGGCGAACGTCGTGACGATTCCGCGCGGGGTGTCGACGAGCGTGCCGTCCAAGTCGAAGATCACGCAGCGTCTCATACCTGAAGAAAACACTTCCACCAGCTCGAACCGCTACCGAATTTCGCCGCAGAACGCGTTGCTTCGGAGACGAATGGTCGCCGGATGATCCTCGATGAAGGACGCGGGCGCGGTGGCACGCGACTGGATGGTGCCGAAGGCCTTCAGCAGGACGGACTGAGCGCCTTGACCAGGACGTCCGGTAGCGCGATGGAGCCGTGTCCCTCGGCCGACACCGTCGCGTAGACGACGCCACCACTGCACACGGTCTCGCCGTCGCGGAGGAAGGCGAAGCCGAGCGTGAAGCTCTTGCCGCCGATCCGGGCCGTGCTGATCTCCACCTCGGTCGTGTCCTGCGCCCGGACGCCCGCCGCGAAGTCCATCTCCACGTGCACGACGTGGGCGTCGAACCCCATGCTGGGCCAGCTCTTGTACGGCAGGCCGCGGTCGACGAAGAACACGTCGACCGCTTCGTCGATGTGCCCCAGGTACCACATGTTGAACATGACGCCCTGGCCGTCGATCTCGTAGAACCGCGGCTTGAAGCGGTAGGTCACCGCATGGCCTTCCCGACCGGCGGGATCACCGAGATCATCGACGCGGTCAGCCACAGCAGCAGCGCGATGCCCGGCACGATGATGAACGTGCCGGCGTGGTTGACCGCCAGCCGCACGATCGCCACGACGTAGTAGATCGACACGAGGAACCCGAGCCCGGCGAGGATCCAGCGCGCGAACCCGAGTCGCGCCATCAGCAGCGCGGTGAGCAGCAGCACCACCCCGCCCGCGGTGTAGGTGGCCGCGATCGCCGCGTCACCGTTGCCGATGACCTCGCGCGGCAGGATGATCCCGATCAGCGCGACGGCGGCCTCCGGGGTCTGCCCGACGCCCTTGCCCTGCTCGGAGTTGAGCCCTGCCAGCACGAAGCACAGCACCGACACCACCAGCCACAGCCCGCCCGCGAGGAACGCGGGTGCGATGCTCGGCCGGGGCGGAGGACCCCACTGCGGCTGCGGTTGCCAGCCCTGGTTCGGATGCACGAAGGTCACGATACGAGCCCCGGCGGCCGCGCGGACGCCGTTCGGCAGACACCTACGAGTGCTTTCGATCGGTGTGGCCCAACGACCGTTCCGGCGCCACCCGGTCGCGCACCAGCTGCTTGAGCACGGCGAGGTCCGGGAAGCCCTCCTGCTCCTTGCGCGACCACACGGTCTCGCCGTCGAGCCGCACGTCGAACACGCCACCGGTGCCGGGGATCAGCGCGACCTCACCGAGTTCGGTGGTGAACGTGGTCAGCAGCTCCTGCGCGGTCCACCCGGCCCGCAGCAGCCACCGGCACTGGGTGCAGTACTCGATCTCCAGACGCGGCGTCCTCATGCCTCTGTCTTAACAGAGACCCCCGCACGGGTCGCGTCGGCGCCCCAGCTGGCCAGCAGCTGCAACGCCTCGGCGGACGGGGTGCCGGGTTCCGCGTAGTACGTCGTGAAGAACAGGTCCGGCTCTGCGGGCATCCTCAGCGACTCGTACTGCAGCGTCAGGTCACCCACGAGCGGGTGGTGCAGCAGCTTGGTGCCGAAGTTCTTCTCCTTGACGTCGTGCTTGGCCCAGAGCTGCCGGAACAGCTCGCTCTTCACCGACAGCTCGCCGATCAGCGCGGTGAGCTCGGGGTCGTCCGGGTAGCAGCCCGCGTCCATCCGCAGGTACCCGACCACGTCCGCCGCTTTGCTCTCCCAGTTGAGGAACAGCTGCTGGTAGGAGGGCTGCAGGAAGATGAACCTGGCCCAGTTGCGTTCGCGTGGCGGCAACTGGCCCCAGTCGCCGAACAGCGCCGCGGCCATCGGGTTCCAGGCGAGCACGTCCGCGCGCCGCCCGCCGACGTAAGCGGGTACGCCCACGCTGTCGAGCAGGTGCTGAAGGTTCGGGCGCACCTGCGAACGGGCCGACTTCTTCTTGCCGCCGTGCGGGCCCTTCGTCAGGTTGCGCAGGTAGGTGTGCTCGGCCTCGTTCAGCCGCAGCGCGCGGGCGATCGAGTCGATGACCTCTTCGGAGACGTTGCGCCCGTTGCCCTGTTCCAGTCGCGTGTAGTACGCGACCGAGACACCCGCGAGCTGCGCCAGCTCCTCGCGGCGCAGGCCCGGCACGCGGCGGGTCCGGCCGTAGCGGGGCAGCCCCACGTCGTCGGGTGACAGCCGCGCTCGACGGCCGCGCAGGAACTCGCTCAGCTCGGTGCGCGGATCAACGGTCATGTCACCGAGTATCCCCGGACCAGCTGCGTTGTGCCTGCTACTGCCATTAGTAGGTTCAGCGGACGTACGAAAAGCAGGTGTCTGGGTCGGCCCCTCGAACGGGACCAGTGTTCTCGGTGACACGACGAATCCGAGGAGAAACCCTGATGAGCACCGTCGCTGCCTACGCCGCTCCCGCACCCAAGGCACCGCTGGAGCGCACCACCATCGAGCGTCGCGCGGTCGGCGCGCACGACGTTCTGATCGACATCAAGTTCGCGGGAATCTGTCACTCCGACATCCACCAGGTCAACGAGGGCTGGGGCGAGGGGATCTTCCCGATGGTCCCCGGCCACGAGATCGCCGGCGTGGTCGCGGAGGTCGGGTCCGAGGTGACGAAGTACGCCGTCGGTGACCGGGTCGGCGTCGGCTGCTTCGTCGACTCGTGCCGCGAGTGCGACTACTGCCTGCGCGGCCTGGAGCAGTACTGCGCCAAGGGCAACACGCAGACCTACAACGCCGTCGACAAGTTCGGCGACGTCACCTACGGCGGCTACTCGAAGCAGATCGTCGTCGACGAGAACTACGCGGTGCGGATTCCCGGCTCGCTCCCGCTGGACGTGGCGGCGCCGCTGCTGTGCGCGGGCATCACGCTGTACTCGCCGCTCAAGAACTGGAACGTCGGCCCTGGCAAGAAGGTCGCGATCGTCGGCCTCGGCGGGCTCGGCCACATGGGCGTCAAGATCGCCGTCGCGCTCGGCGCCGAGGTGACCGTGTTGTCGCAGTCGTTGCGCAAGAAGGACGACGGCCTCAAGCTCGGCGCCCACGACTACCGCGCCACCAACGACCCGGCGACGTTCTCCGAGCTGGCCGGGACGTTCGACGTGATCGTCTCCACGGTGTCCGCGCCGCTCGACTTCACCGCGTACGTCGGGCTGCTCAAGACCGAGGGCGTGCTGGTCAACGTCGGCGCACCCGAGGAGCCGGTCTCGGTGAACATGTTCGGGCTCATCATCGGGCGCAAGACGCTGGCGGGCTCGATGATCGGCGGCATCGCGGAGACCCAGGAGATGCTGGACTTCTGCGCCGAGCACGGCCTGGGCGCGGAGATCGAGCTGATCGGCGCCGACGAGATCAACGTGGCCTACGAGCGGGTGCGGTCGAGCGACGTGCGGTACCGGTTCGTGATCGACACCGCCACCATCTAACTCGGTGGGCAGGGCACCCCGGACTCGTGGGACTTGGCGGCACCGGCCATCACGGAGTCGAGCTGGTGGAGCGTCTCCTGGAGGTCCTCGATCTGCTTGATCACCGAGGACCGGTGCTGCCGCAGCTTCGCGAGCACCTGGGGTGACGCCACGCCCGTCACCACGCACGGCAGCATCTCCAGGATCGACGCACTGGAGATGCCGGCGGCGTAGAGCTGCTGGATCAGCCGCACCCGGTTCGCGGCCTCGTCGGGGTAGTGCCGTTGCCCGCTTTCGCTGCGTTCCGACGCGAGAAGCCCCTGCTCCTCGTAGTAGCGCAACGCGCGCACGCTCACGCCCGTCTTCGTTGCCAGCTCGCCGATGCGCATGAGACCTCCGCCACAAAACCTACCTCTGACGTCAGCGTCAGGTTTCTAGCGTAGCTCTCATGCTTCTCACCAGCTACCGACTCGGAAACCTGATCCTCCCGAACCGCCTCGTGATGGCGCCGATGACCCGCGCACGAGCCACCGTGGACGGGTCGCCGGTCGCGTCAACGGCCACCTACTACGCCCAACGCGCCACCGCCGGCCTGATCGTCACCGAAGGCACGCACCCCAACGAGGTCGGCCAGGCCGGTCCGTTCATGCCGGGCATCCACAACGCCGCGCAGGTCGCGGCCTGGCGCGTGGTCACCGATGCCGTGCACGCCAACGGCGGCCGGATCTTCGCCCAGCTGATGCACGGCGGCCGCATCGGTCACGTCGAGGTGGCCGGGCATGAACCCGTTGCCCCGTCGGCGATCGCGGCGCGCACCGACGTGTTCCTGCCCAGTGGTGTGGTGCCCGCGCCGGTGCCGCGTGCGTTGAGCGTCGGCGAGATTCGTGAGCAGGCGCAGGCGTTCGGTGACGCTGCCCGCCGCGCGGTCGAGGCCGGGTTCGACGGGGTCGAGCTGCACGGCGCCAACGGGTACCTGATCCAGCAGTTCCTGTCCTCCAGCGCGAACCTGCGCACCGACTCGTACGGCGGTTCGATCAACGGCCGCATCCGGTTCGCCGTCGAGGCGGCCGAAGCGGCGGTGGACGCCATCGGCGCGGACCGCGTCGGCATCCGGCTCTCACCCGGCGGCCAGGTCCAGGACATCGTCGAGAACGAGATGCCCTCGTTGTACGCGGCGTTGCTGAAAGCGTTGCCGGACATGGCTTACATCCATGTCCTGGCCACTGTGGACGACGAGGTGCTGATGGGGTTGCGGAAAGCGTGGCCGACCGCGTTCATCCTCAACCCGGGCGGACAGATCGGGCCGAACGAGAGCACCCGCGAGCAGGGGGAGCGGTGGCTCGCCAACGGTGCCGACCTGATCAGCTACGGCCGCGCGTACCTGGGCAACCCCGATCTGGTCGAACGGTTCCGCCTCGGCCTGCCGCTCGTCAGCACCGATCGTGAGACGTGGTTCCAGACCGAGGCGGGATACGTCGACCACCCCAGCTATCAGCACTGAAGCGCGCGCATGAGGTGGTCGACCAGCCTTTCGAGATAGTCGGGCTCGACTGTCGCCCGGCGCACCGACAAGCGCCAGTACACCGGCGCCGCGACGAGGTCGAGTGCGATGTCGACGTCGAAATCCCTTGGTAGTTCGCCACGTTCGACCGCGCGGTGCAACGTGACCGCGCCGAGCGCACGGCGCGGTTCGCCGATGGTCGCCGCGATCGCCTCCGCCAGTGCGGGATTGCGCACGGCCTCGGCGGTGAGGTCCGGCAGGATCGTCGCGAACCGGGGGTGGGTCAGCCAGTCGTGCACGGCGGTCACCGTCGCCAGCAGGTCGCCCCTGAGCGTGCCGGTGTCCGGGACTTCGGCCAGTGGCACCGAGAACTCCGACAGGGCGGCGACCACCATGTCCTGTTTGGACGGCCAGCGCCGGTACAGCGCGCTCTTGCCGACCTCGGCGCGTTTGGCGACGGCCTCCATCGACAGCCGGCCGTAACCGTGCAACGCGAGCTCGTCGAGCACGGCGTCGGTGATGGCTTGCGTCACCTGCGGCTGCAGGACGGCGGCGCCGGTGGGGGTGCGCTTGGTCATGGCGCACATCATAGGACTGGACGAGACGGTCCCGTTCCGCCTACGGTGATGGATGGGACGGAACCGTATCGTCCATTTCTTGGAAGGAACGTCATGACTGCCGGCGATCTGGTGCCACGGGCACTGCAACTGCTGCTGGACAAGGACATGCTCGGGTTCGCGGGTCTCTGGGCCGTCGACGGCGTGATGGAGTTCCCGTTCGCTCCGCCCGGCTACCCGTCGCGGCTGGAGGGGCGTGCGGCGATCGAGGACCATCTGCGCGATTACCCGAAGATGCTCAACATCCAGGGCTTTCCCGCGCAGGTCGTGCACCGGAGCGTCGATCCGGACGTCGTCGTGGTCGAGTTCGACGCCGAGGGAGTCGTGGTGCCGACCGGCAAGCCGTACCGGTTCTCGTACATCGCGGTGATCACCGTGCGCGACGGCGAGATCGCCTCCTACCGCGACTACTGGAACCCGCTCTACGCGCAGGAGCTGTCGTGAACGTGCTGGTCATCGGCGGTACGGGCACTACCGGCAGTCTGCTGGCCAAGTTGCTTCCGCACGCTCGGGTCGGCACCAGGAAACCGGTGCGAGACGGCCAGGTCCGGTTCGACTGGGACGTCCCGGCCACGTTCGGCACCGCGCTGGACGGCGTCGACCGGGTTTACCTGATCCCGCCGGTCGGAGTCGCCGACCCGGCTCCGGTGGTCGAGTCCTTCCTCGTTCGAGCGCGGCTCGTGCGGCGGGTGGTCCTGCTCAGCTCGTCCGCGGTGCCGGAGAGCGCCACGGGGATGGGTGCTCTTCCGGCACTCGTGCGGACGATGCCGGAGTGGGCTGTGCTGCGGCCGTCGTGGTTCATGCAGAACTTCACCGGCGACCACGCGGTCGCGGCAGGTGTCCGGGACGGTGAGATCGTCACGGCCACCGGGGACGGCCGGATCGGGTTCGTCGACGCCGCGGACATCGCCGCCGTGGCGGCAAGGGCTCTCACAGACCCGTTGCCGCACAACACGGATCACCTGATCACCGGCCCGGAAGCACTGAGCTACGCCGATGCCGCCGCGATCATCACCGAGCTGACCGGCCGCCCGGTCGCGCACCGCTCGGTCAGCACGGAGGAGTTGACCGGGCGGCTCGCGACATGGCTGCCGCCCGAGTTCGCGGTGATCCTCGCCAAGCTCGACGAGGACATCCGCGGCGGCGCGGAGGACCGGGTCACCTCAACGGTTCTGGACGTGACCGGCAGGCCGCCCAGGTCGTTCCGCGACTTCTTCAGGGGGTTCCTCAGCTGAACTCCCAGCGCGTCGCCCCGCCCGGCGCGACGGTGGCCACGGCGTGGGCGGCCCGCAGCGCGACCCGGTAGAGGTACCAGGGAGGCGGGCCACCGCTCGGCGCGGTGTAGGGCGCGGTGAACGCCTGGCCGTCGCGTTCCGCGGGCCAGCCGGACTCCTCCCGGTACCGCGCGGCGATCTTGTCCAAAGTGGACTCATCGGTCACGCGGTGGGCGTCGCCCTCCAGCACGAGGTCCAGTCCGGTGAGCCGCACCGAGATCGTGCAGGCCGGGTTCTCCGCCAGGTTGCGGGACTTGCGGGTGCCCGGCCCGCTCACGAAGTACAGGGTGTCCTCGAACCAGATCGCGCCGATTCCCACCGAGTGCGGCCTTCCGTCCGGTCGCACGGTGTTCAGGAAGAACGGCACGTTCACCGTGGCGGACTCCTTGTCGAGCAGATCTCGCGCGGTGGTCCACTGCAGGGCGGCGTTGCCGTACTGGTCGAGGTTGCGGGTCTTGGCAGTTGAGTTCGTCATGCCCAATCGTCGAACGGGAACGCGCGTTTTCGACAGCTAGCTGGTGTGGTGGACCTCCTGCAGCCCGTAGACCGGCGTCTCCAGACCCTCGAAACGGGCCTTGAGCTGCAACGCGAGGTACAGCGAAAAATATCGCGACTGGGCGAGGTTGCCGCCGTGGAACCACAGTCCGGGTTGCTGCGTGGGCTTCCACATGTTGCGCTGCTCGCCCTCCCACGGCCCCGGATCGCGGTAGGTGTCCGAGCCGATGCCCCACACCTTGCCCACCCGTGCCGCCATCTCCTCACCGGCGAGGTCGGCCACGAACCCGTTCATCGACCCGTACCCGGTCGCGTACACGACGAGATCCGCCTCCAGCTCGCGGCCGTCGTCGAGCACCACGGTGTCGCGGGTCAGCCTCACGACCTGGCCGCGGGCGAGCTTGATCGACCCGTTCACGACGAGCTCGGACGCGCCCACGTCGATGTAGTAGCCCGATCCGCGGCGCAGGTACTTCATGACCAGGCCGGTGCCGTCGTCGCCCCAGTCGACCTCGAAACCCGCCTTCGCCAGCCGCTCGTAGAACTCCCCGTCGCGTTCGCGCACCTGGTCCTGCACCGGCAGCTGGAGGCTCGGCATGACCCGGTAGGGCAGCGAGGCGAAGAGGGTGTCCGCGCGTTCGGTCGTGACACCTGCCGCGAGCGCCCGTTCCGAGTAGAGGTCGCCGAACCCGAGATCCATCAGCGTTTCCGACTTGATCACGTGCGTCGACGAGCGCTGCACCATGGTCACGTCCGCGCCGTGCTCGACCAGTGCCGCGGCGATGTCGTGTGCCGAGTTGTTGGAGCCGACGATGACGACCTTCCGTCCGGCGTACGCGTCCGGGCCGGGGTGTTGCGACGAGTGGTGCTGCTCGCCCGCGAACTCGTCGGCGCCGGGGAAGTCCGGTACATGAGGTTTTCCTGCCATGCCGGTCGCGAACACGACGTGCGCGGGGTGCAGCAGCACCGTCTCGCCGTCGCGGTCGACGGCCACCGTCCAGCCGTCGTCGTAGGAGATTTCCGTTACCTCGGAGCGGGTCCAGTACGGGATCTCCATGACCCGCGTGTACATCTCCAGCCAGTCGGCGATCTTGTCCTTGGCGGAGAAGATCGGCCAGTTGCGCGGGAACGGCACGTACGGCAGGTGGTCGTACCAGACGGGATCGTGCAGCGTCAGCGTCTGATAGCGCTTGCGCCACGAGTCGCCCGCGCGGTCGTTGCGCTCCAACACCACCGCGGGGACACCGAGTTGCCGCAGCCGGGCGCCGAGCGCGATGCCGCCCTGGCCGCCGCCGATCACCACGACGTACGGCTCGTGCTGCTGTTCCGGCGAGGCGTGGACGGGACGCCGTTCCTCGAACCCCTTCAGCTCTTCGAGAGTGGTGAGCAACGTGTACGCGCCCTCACTCGTGAGCCGCAGGTGGCCTTTGCCGCGGCCGACCGACGTCTCGAACTCAAGCCACGCCTCGGTGACGCCGTCGTGCTCGACCGGCGGCTCGGTGACGCGGAACCCGGACGGCCCGACGTCGCAGGCCTTGGCGAGGTCCGCGATCTCCTCGCGTCTCTCGGCGGTCTTGATGTTCCAGGTGAACGCCACCAGGTCGCGCCAGTAGCTCTCGGGCGCGAACAACGCGGACACCACTTCGGCGTCACGGGCCTTCAGCGCGGACTCGAACCGCGTCAACCAGTCGTCAACCGTCACGCTTCCAGTGGAGCAGAGGGTGCGCGGCGGCGCCTGTCATCAGCCCACTGAGCGGCACGGCACCAGGAAGAACCAGTCCTTCGGCTCATGATCCAGCCGTGCGTCCGTCGCTCCCGCGGCACATTGGGCACGGGCCCGCGCGACGCTCTCGTCCCACGGAACGCCCTTCAGCACGGTGGCGGGCTCCCGCAGGTGAGCGAAGACGCTGACCACGACCGCGATCCCGATCAGGTAGCGGCTACCGCTGACCACCGCGCGTTCCCAGGTCTTCGCGGGCGTCGCGTCCAGGCCCACGAAGATCGCGGTGAACAGGAACAGGCACGGCGCGACGCTGTAGCGCTGCGCGGCCATCACCACCTCGGGCGCCTGCACCTGCAGTGCCTGCGACCAGTTCAGCACCAGGCACGCGAGGATGACGACCACGCTGTACGCGGCCGACAACAGCACCAGCGTCCGGCCGGCCCGGCCGGCGAACCTGAGGCCCGCCGCCACCGGGATCGCGGTGACCAGCAACGCCAGCAGGATCACCAGGTTGCCGTGCGCCGGGTAGAACTCGTCCACCCGCTCCGACCCCGTGAGCGCCACCACCGGCACCCGCAGCAGGCTCGCCAGCAGCACCTGCACCGGGTCGACCTCGGTGTGCGAGTACGGGTTCCTGGTCGCGAACACCATCGCGACCGCCTGGACGGCCAGACCTGCGAGGAACGCGAGCGGAACTTCCTTGCGCGGCAGGAAAAGCCGCGCGACTGCGAGTGGTGCCAGGATGAAGACCAGCGGGCTCGACACGGCCGCGAGGAACACGAAGATCGCGACCGGCACGCGTGGGGCGTTGCGCCACAACAACGCCCAGAAGGCGCCGTAGAGCAGGAACCAGTGCAGGTTCGCCATGTTGTTCAGCGTCTCGGAGTTGCCCGCCGGCAACACGATCACGAGCGCTGCCAGCACGAACCGCATCGGCGTGGACCGCAGGTAGGCCTTGGAACCCGCGAAGGCGATCAACGCGACCAGCGCGCGCAGCATCGCCGCGGCGACGGCGAACCCGGCGGCGGCAGACTCGATCGGCAGCAGTGCGACGAGCTCGGCGACCAGGCGCGGCAACGTGTGCAGGTAGCCGCCGTACGGGGTGAGGAGGTTGTGCAGCGCGGAGGAGCTCAGCGCGTCGGCCGCGAACCGGGCGCCGTCCTCGGCCCACAGGTGGTCGAGCCGCGCCCAGCCGGCCGGGATGAGCAGCAGGAACGCCACCGAGGCCACGAAAGAGGCGCTCATGCCGAGCCACGCCCGTTCGTGCGGGGGTTCGGCGGGCAGCGGGATCAGGTCGTCCGCGAGAGCCCGTGATCGTTCAGTGGTCGTCACCGCAGTGCTGGGTCGGGGAGCCGCTGATAGCGCGCCCACTGCTCGGCGGTCACCGGATTCATGGGAGATGAGTTTAGCGTCGCCACCGCGGGTGGTCCGACCACCCACAGCTTGTCGCCGAGCACGAGCCCGACCACGCCGTCGGGTGCGACGGCCGCGGGTGCGCCGGCGGGGACCTCGGCGGCGATCTTCAGCGAGTCGGCGATCTTCGGGCGGCTGCCGAGCACGCCGCGGGCGAACTTCTCGGCCACCGACCGCCGCTCGACCCGCATGATCTTGCCGCTCACGACCATGTCCGTCGTGCGCACGGGGGACGGCATCGCGAAGCCGTCGAGCGCCTTCGCCTCCTCCGTCGTGGTGCAGCCCTTGAGGCCGGTCGCGTCGAGGCCGAAGTGAGCGATGCCGGTCGGCGCCGACCCGCTGACCCCGGTGGCGCGCAGCACGTCGAACTGCACCCGATCGCACGGTTCACCCGTGTCGACGGGCGCGTGGCCCTGGGGCGTCCGCAGCAGGCCGGGGCCTTCCTTCCACGGGCCGGGGATCAGCACCGGCTCGAACGGATGCCGGGTGAAGTCCTTGTTCCAGAAGGTGATGGTCGTGCCGTCGTCGGTGGAGTGGGCGATGGCGAACGCGGACGCCGCCTCGATCCACATCCAGTCCGAGCTGAACGCCTCGACGACGGACCTGGTGCGGGGCGTGGTGGTCGACGGCACCGGGGTGAAGCCCTTTTCCCCCAGCGCCTCGACTCCCTTGGAGAACAGCGGGTCGCGCGAGCGCAGCACGTACTGACCGGCGCCGTTCGGGTGCGACGCGAGGCCGGTCGTGTCGGTGAACATCAGGTAGACCCAGCCGTCGAGGTAGATCGCCGACTGCTGACCCGCGCCGTAGGTGTTGTCGCGCAGGGTGTCGCCGGCCGGGACGACGATCGACCGGCCGCCGTTCTCCCGGTTCCAGCTGAGGCCGTCCTTGCTGGACGCCACGCCGACCGCGCTGCCGTTCGCGTGGTTGTCCCGCGAGGCGCCGGTGTAATACATGTAATACGTGTCGCCGATCTTGATCAGCGACGGGTCGCACGTGTGCATCGCGTCGAAGCTGCCGCCGCTGCCGGACAGCACCGCGCGCGCCGTGCTGAACGGCCCGTCCGCGCTCGGACCCTCGCTGTAGAGGATGTCGTCGCCGTTCGGCTGGGCGCTGCCCATCTGGCTGCACCACCACGTGCGGACCTTGCCGCCCTCCACCATCACGGCGGGCGCGTAGTTGTAGACCGCGTCCTCGACCCCGGCGACCACCGTGCCGGCGCTCTGCCGCCCCTTGTCCAGGGCGAGCTTGAGGTTGTTCCTCGGCGCCACCGCGGGTGGTGGCGGCGGGTCGCTCTGCGCCGCGGCCGGCGCCAGCGTGGCGGGGGTGCCGATCGGGTCGCCGGCCGCCGTGCTGGTGCACGCCGCGACCGCGCCTACGAGCGCGAGCGCAGCGAGCAGCGCCGGAGAGCGACGGTTCAGGGGCACCCACCCATCATAGTGATCAAGTCCTCCGTACGGGTGAAGTCCGCGTTCACCTGTCTGATTCATGCTCGCTCAATGTGTCTCAGCTGGTCGGCGGGTGTGCGCGAACCGCGCATCGGCGGCGGAACCAGGCGAGGTACTTCGCCGGGTCGGCGCCCTGCCTGAGCGCGGACGCCGCGCCGGTCAGCGGGAACATCGCGGCGTGCGTGAGCGCCCGTTCGTACAGGCCGGGAGTGACCCTTCTCACCAGCGGCCAGCCGTAGTTGGCGAACGCGGCCGCGTCCAGTGCGGGATCGCCGGCGCAGGCGAAGTCCCAGTCGATGATTCCGGTGATCTTTCCGTGCTGCCAGTGCAGGTTCACGGGCGCGAGGTCGCCGTGCACGAAGCCTCTGATCACCGGTAGGTCCGCGAATCGCTTGAGGACTTCCGCCGCTTGACCGCGTTCGTCGTCGCTGAGCAACGGGAACACGAGCTCGGTGATCGTTTCCGCGGTCCTGGGGCCACCCGCGTGGTGCAGCGGTTCGTCGAGCAGGGCAACGAGTTCCTCGCTCAGCTCGACCCCCGCCAGCGCGTCCAGGACCTCGCGCACGGCTTCGTCGCTCGCGGTCTCCGAGGGCCCGCCGGGCAGGTACGAGATGACGACGTGAGCCTGGCCCAGCGGCAGGTCCAGCCGGTCCTCGATGACCTGCGGCACCGCGAAGGGCAGGTCGAGCTGCCCGATCAGCTTGAGCGCCTGAGCCCGTCGACGTGCGTCAGCGAGATCTGCGCGAGGGAACCGGGCCACCCACTCGCCTGGTTCGATGACGGCGTCGTTGAACGTTCCGCGGGCGAACTCCATCAAACGACGACCTTGCCGCGCAACACGATCTGCTTGGGCCGCAACAGCACGTCCGGGTCCTCGGTGGGATCGGCGTCGTACGCGACCACGTCAGCGAACCCGCCGTCCACCAGCCCCGGCAGCCCGAGCCACGCCCGCGCGGTCCAGGACCCGGCCCCGATCGCCGCCTCGACCGGCATCCCGGCCTCGACCAGCCACGAGATCTCCGCGGCCACCTGCCCGCACGGCTTGTTGTCAGTCCCCGCCAGCACGGTCACGCCGGCCTCGTGAGCCGCGCGAACCGTCGGGAACGCGTGCTCCCAGCCATCGCGGATCCAGTCCTTGAGCCGCTGGTCCGCGGAGCTCGCCTCGATGTTCTCGATCGACTTGGCGAACGCCGAGAACGTGGGCACCAACGCCGTCCCCTGCGCCGCCATCCGCGGCAGCAGCGAATGATCCAGATGCATCCCGTGTTCGAGGCTGTCCGCACCCGCCAGCACGGCGTTGCGGCATCCCTCGGCGGTCTGGCAGTGCACGGCGACACGTCCACCCACGGCGTGCACCGCGTCCACAGTCGCCGTCAGCACGTCCAACGGCACCGGCGGATCGTCGGGCATCCAGTCGCCGATGACCTTGCACCACCCGAGAGCAGCTTCCTCGACCGCTGCTTCGGGGAGCTCGGACTCCGAGATTCTCCTGCCCGCGTCCGGGAAGAACCGGCCGGGTGTGGCCAGCCACTGACCGCTTCTGGCGAGCCGCGGCAGGTCGAGGTCATCAGGCCGGTCCCGCACCGGATCCGCCGAGCCGGGCGACCGCACGGTCAGCACCCCGGCGGCGCGATGGGCGAGCATGTGCCGCCGGAACACCTCGTGCGCGTACTCGTCCGCAGGAGCCTCGGTCCCGGGATGCGAGTGCACGTCGGCGAGGCCCGGCAGCAACCAGGGTCCGTCCGAAGTGGACGAACCGGAAGCGCGCAGCCGTTCTCCGTCGACGACGAACGAGACCGGTGTGCGCGCAGGAAGAGCGATCCCCCAGATCCTCATGAAAACGACGGTACCCCAGGCCGGGGGAGTGGCCTGGGGTACCGGGAAACGAGATCAGACGTCGTAGCGGTCCGCGTTCATGACCTTGTTCCACGCCACGACGAAGTCCTCGACGAACTTCGAAGAAGCGTCGTCACTCGCGTAGACCTCGGCGACGGCGCGCAGCTCGGAGTTCGAGCCGAACACCAGGTCGTTGCGCGTGCCGGTCCACCGGACGGCACCGGTGGCGCGGTCGCGGCCCTCGAAGTTCTCCTGGTCGTCGGTGACCGACTTCCACTCCGTCTCCATGTCGAGCAGGTTGACGAAGAAGTCGTTGGTCAGCGTCTCCGGCTTGGCGGTGAGCACGCCGGCCTGCGAGCCGCCGTGGTTCGCGCCCAGCACCCGCAGACCGCCGACGAGCACGGTCATCTCCGGCGCGGAGAGGCCGAGCAGGTTGGCCTTGTCGATCAGCAGGTACTCCGAGGGAAGCGGAGTGGCCTTGTTGCCGTAGTTGCGGAAACCGTCGACCGTGGGCTCCAGCACCGCGAACGACTCAGCGTCGGTCTGCTCCTGCGTGGCGTCGACCCGGCCCGCGAGGAACGGCACCTCGACGTCGTGGCCGGCGGCCTTCGCGGCCTGCTCGATCGCCGCGGCACCGCCGAGGACGATCACGTCGGCCAGCGAGACCTTCTTGCCGCCGGTCGCGGAGCTGTTGAACGCCTCCTGCACGCCCTCCAGGACACGCAGCACCTGGGCGAGCTCAGCGGGCTCGTTGACCTCCCAGTCGCGCTGCGGCTCCAGGCGGATGCGCGCACCGTTGGCGCCACCGCGCTTGTCGCTCTGGCGGAACGACGAGGCGGACGCCCACGCGGTCTTGACCAGCTGCGAGACCGACAGACCGGACTCGAGGATCTTGGCCTTCAACGAAGCCACGTCGGCGGCGTCGATCAGCTCGAAGTCGCGCACCGGCAGGCGGTCCTGCCAGATCAGCTCCTCCTGCGGCACCTGCGGGCCGAGGTAGCGCTGGATCGGGCCCATGTCGCGGTGGGTCAGCTTGAACCAGGCGCGGGAGAAGGCCTCCGCGAACGCCTCGTGGCTCTCGGCGAACTTGCGCGAGATCGGCTCGTAGATCGGGTCGAAGCGCAGCGCGAGGTCCGTGGTCAGCATCATCGGCGTGCGGTTCAGCGTGCCGTCCTCGGGGTCCGGCACCGTGTTCGCGCCGGCGCCGTCCTTCGGCTTCCACTGGTGCGCGCCGGCCGGGGACTTGGTGAGCTCCCACTCGAACGCGAACAGGTTCTTGAAGAACAGGTTCGTCCACTTGGTGGGCTGCTGCGTCCAGGTCACCTCGAGGCCGGACGTGATGGCGTCGCGGCCCTTGCCGGTGCCGTGCGTGCTGATCCAGCCGAAGCCCTGCGCGTCCATCAGCGAGCCCTCGGGCTCGGCGCCGACGAGCGACGGGTCACCGGCACCGTGCGCCTTGCCGAAGGTGTGGCCACCGGCGATGAGCGCGACGGTCTCCTCGTCGTTCATGCCCATGCGGCCGAACGTCTCGCGGATGTCGCGGGCGGAGGCCAGCGGGTCCGGGTTGCCGTTGGGGCCCTCGGGGTTGACGTAGATCAGACCCATCTGGACCGCCGCGAGCGGGGACTCGAGGTCGCGCTCACCGCTGTAGCGCGAGTCGCCGCCGAGCCACTCGGTCTCCGGGCCCCAGTAGACGTCCTCGTCCGGCTCCCACACGTCCGCGCGGCCACCGGCGAAGCCGAAGGTCTCGAAGCCCATGGTCTCCAGCGCGCGGTTGCCCGTGAAGATCATGAGGTCGGCCCAGGAAACCTTGCGGCCCCACTTCTTCTTGGCGAAGCCGCCGACGTCGCGTGCCGAGTGGATCGACGCGATCACCAAGCTCAAGGCCGCGAACGCGTCCAACCCGGACTTCCAGGCGCTGTAC
>NZ_JBEXPJ010000101.1:0-31355 GCF_040611995.1 Lentzea sp. NPDC006480 | reverse complement strand
GGCGCCGTACGAGCTCGTGAAGGAGATCGCGCAGAACGGCCCGGCCGGCGTACGCGGATCCGGCGATCCAGGCCGACTGGGCGTTGAAGTGGAACCCCACGCCGTCCGGTGACGGGCTGAAGGCGTTCGAGGGACTGGAAGACGACCGCGCGGGCTCCCACAAGGGCACCAAGCACATCTACGTCGAGGGCGACCACTGGCGCTTCGACATGCACACGCGCGACCGCGACGGTTCGGACCGGCAACGCAACGAGTGCAAGGGCATGCGGTCGGGCGGAACCACGCACAAGATCGGCAAGGACCAGACCTGGAAGATCACCTATCAGGCGTTCTGGCCGTCGTCGCTCACCGCCACGACCCGCTTCACGCACATCATGCAGATGAAGGTGCAGGACGTCGGTGGTCCACTGTGGACGCTGACGCCGCGGGCCAAGGACAAGCCGACGCTGACGATCCTCACGCTGAAGGACAACGACGCCAACACCGAGCACGTCGTCGCCGACTGGACGCCGTTGCAGAACAAGTGGATCGACGTCGAGTTCGAGTTCAAGGCGTCGAACTCCGGCGGCCACCTCGCGTGGCTGTTCAAGGACGCGGGCACCGTCGTCGGCCAGGGCAGGGCGACGGACGTGGACCTGTGGCGCGACAAGAACTACCTCCGCCCCAAGTGGGGCATCTACCGGAGCATCGAGAGCTCCGGCCTGCAGAACACCTACCAGCTCATCCGCAACTACAGGGGTTACAAGTGGGAGTGAGATCTCTGCTGACGGCCGTGGCGCTCGTCGCCGCGTCCGTGGCTGTGCCAGTCGCCCAAGCCGATCCGGTGGTGGAGGCGGACCCGACGCTCGCGTTGACGCCACCGATGGGGTTCAACAACTGGAACACCACCGGCTGCAACATCAACGAGCAGATGATCCGCGACATGGCGGACATCTTCGTGACCAAAGGCCTGAAGGACGCGGGCTACCAGTACGTGAACGTCGACGACTGCTGGGCGGACCTCACCCGCGACCCGGAGACCGGGCGGTTGCGCAACCACCCGACGCGGTTCCCGAGCGGTATGAAGGCTTTGGCCGACTACATCCACGCGCGTGGGCTGAAGTTCGGCATCTACACGAGTGCGGGCACCCAGACCTGCGCGAAGACGATGCCGGGGGCGCTCGACCACGAGGAGCTCGACGCGCAGACGTTCGCGGACTGGGGCGTCGACTACCTGAAGTACGACAACTGCAACAACGAGGGCCGTCCCGCCCTGGAGCGCTACACGAAGATGCGGGACGCGCTGAAGAAGACCGGGCGGCCGATCGTCTACTCGATCTGCGAGTGGGGGCAGAACAAGCCGTGGGAGTGGGGCAAGGACGTCGGCAACCTGTGGCGCACCACCGGTGACATCAACGACACCTGGTCCAAGACGGTCGAGATCCTGAAGCTCAACGCGCCGTTGGACCAGTACGCGGGGCCCGGGCACTGGAACGACCCGGACATGCTGGAGGTCGGCAACGGGCAGCAGTCGACCGTCGAGTACCAGAGCCACTTCGCGCTGTGGTCGATCATGGCGGCGCCGCTGCTGATCGGTGCGGACCTGCGCAAGGTGTCGGCCGAGCACTTCGACATCCTGCGCAACAAGGAGATCATCGCGATCAACCAGGACAGGCTCGGCGTCCAGGGCAAGGTGATCAAGCAGGAGAACGGGCAGTGGGTGTTCGTGAAGCCGCTGTCCAACGGGGACAAGGCCGTCGCGCTGTTCAACGAGTCCGAGGTGAACGCGACGATCTCGACGACAGCTCGGGATCTCGGACTGCGGCAGAGCATCGGGTACACCGTGCGGGACCTGTGGCAGCACAAGAACTTCCAGTCCGCCGGCCAGATCTCGGCGGCGTTGCCTCCGCACGGCACGGCGATCTTCCGGGTGAAGGCGTCGCAGGACTGGTACCAGCACGAGCCCGCGATCGACACGCAGCTGGACATCGCGCAGCAGTTCCCCGGCATCCCGAGCACGATCACCCCGGCCGGGGAACCGTTCGTGGCAACGGTGACGGCGACGAACCAGGCGCCGATCCCGGTCCTGAACGCCGCCACGACGTTCACCGCGCCGGCGGGCTGGAAGGTCGAGAAGCTGGCCTCCGAACGCGCACCGGTGCTGCTGACCTCGCAGTCCGTGCAGAGCAAGTGGAAGGTCACGCCACCGGCCGGGGCAGTACCGGGAGCACACGTCCTCAACGGCGCGCTCGGAGTCACGTGGGTCGGGCACGGCAAGCTGACCCGTCCGGTGAGCTCGCCGGTGCTGGTGCCGGTCGCGCCGCCGTCCGGTGGTGAGTTCTGGGCCAGTGACGTCAAGTTCACCACCGAACGCAGCGGCTACGGGCCGGTCGAGCGCGACAAGTCCAACGGCGGCTATCTCGGTGGCGACGGCAAGACGCTGACCATCAACGGAAAGACCTACGAGAAGGGGCTCGGCGCGCACGCCAACGCCGAGCTGATTCTCTACGTGGGCGGCCGCTGCAGCTCGTTCACGTCCGACGTCGGCATCGACGACGAACGGGACGTGAACAAGCTCGGCTCGGCGATCTTCCAGGTCTACGCGGACGGGGTGAAGGTCGCCGACAGCGGCCTGCGCACCTGGCAGGACGACGCCGTGTCGGTCTCAGGGTCGTTGCGGGGAGCCAAGTTCCTGCGGCTCGTGGTCAACGACAGCGGTGACGGCGTCAGGTTCGATCGTGGAGACTTCGCCGGCGCGAAGCTGACCTGCTGAGCGCGATCGCGGCGATGACGGCGACGAGCACGCCCGTGGACAGGATCTGTCCGCGGGCCTGCTCGTCGTTCAGCATCAGGACGATGATCGCGGCGATACCGGCCAGCGCGAGCCAGGACAGGTACGGGTAGCCCCACATCGGGACGGCCGGGTTCGCCGTGGTCCTGCGCAGCCGGATCTGGGAGACCGCGATGAACGCCCAGACGACGAGGAGCGCGGAGCCGACGGCGTTGAGCAGCAACAGGAACACCGTGTCCGGCCACAAGTAGTTCAGGACGACCGAGACGAAGCCGAAAGCGACGGACGCCAGGACGGCGTTCCTCGGGACGCCGTTCTTCTTGGTCAGCATCGCTTTCGGGGCCTCACCGCGTTCGGCGAGCGAGCAGAGCATGCGGGCCGCGCCGTACAGGGTCGCGTTGATGGCGCTCAGCAGGGCCACGAAGATGACGACGTTCATGATCTGGGCGGCGGCCGGGATGCCGAGCTTGTTGAGCACAGCCACGTACGGGCTGGCGCCGACCTCGGAGTCGTTGTACGGCAACAGGGTCACCACGACCGCCATCGAGCCGAGGTAGAAGACGAGCAGGCGCGTGATCGAGGTGCGCACGGCTTTCTTGATGGCGTGCTTGGGGTCTTCGGCGTCCGCGGCCGCGATCGTGACCACTTCCAGGCCGCCGAACGCGAACACCACGGCCATGAACCCCGCCACGACCCCGCCCCAGCCGTGGGGGAGGAAGTCCTTGAGGTTGCTGAGGCCTGGGGAGTCGACGTTGGGGAGCAGGCCCGCGATCGCCAGCGCGCCCAGAACCAGGAAGAGCACGATCGCGGCGATCTTGAGGCCCGCGAACCAGAACTCGAACTCACCGAAGTTGCGGACGTTGGTCAGGTTGACCGCGGTGAGGGCCGACATGAAGATCAGGACCCAGGCCCACTGCGGGACGGCGGGGACCCAGCCGGCTGCGATCTTGGCCGCGCCGGTGGCTTCCACGGCCAGCACGACCCCGACTGTTCCCCAGTAGCACCAGCCGACGGTGAATCCCGCCCACGGGCCGATCGCCTTTTCGGCGTGAACGGAGAAGGCGCCGCCGCTGGGGTGTTCCGCGGCCATTTCGCCGAGCATTCGCATGATCAGCAGCGCCAGAAATCCGGCGAGACCAAATGAGATGAGCACGGCAGGTCCTGCCACCGCTATGCCGGCGCCGGTGCCGACGAAGAGGCCGGCGCCGATGACGCCGCCCAGCGCGATCATTGTCACGTGGCGTTCTTGCAGGTGAGTCACGCTCTCCAGCCCCGTTCGAGTGTGCCGATGGCGGCCCGATAGTGAGTTCATGGCGGCGGAGAGTCAAATCGTGTGATCGGAGTTACACCGTACTGAACTTGGTGAGGTGAGATCGATGGACTCGCCTAATGGAGCTCTTCCTGCGGGAGCGTTGCCGGCCGGGGTGTTGCCACAACTCGACACGTTCTCCCGAGCAATCGAGAGGTACTCGGATTGGGGGTGGTTGGTGTTGCGGTCGGAGAACCGGCTGCTGTTGACCACTGATCATTCCGTGTCCGCGGTGGAGCTGGCGGCCGGGATCGGCGGGGAGGTGCAGCACTACCTGTCGGTCCGGATGCTGGGCGGGCCGGTGGTCGTGTTGCCAGGGGCGCCCGGACGGTGGCTGATCCTGACCTCGTCCGCGGACGAGGCCTCGCAGGTCAATTTGATCCGGTTGCGGGCTCGGGGTGCGTTGACGCATCGGCTGGGGACGCTGGTGCCGTTGCCGCCTTCGCGGATCGACCGCGGGATGGTGGGGTGGCTCGGCGAAGTTCCGGCGGAGAAGCCTTTCCTGCCGCCGTTCTCCGCTGTGGTGGCGGCTCTTCGCGCGGTGACGGAGACCGCCGGGCTGCGGTGACGGTCAGTGGCCGCCGGTGCCTGAGGTCCACAGCACCGCGCTGCCGAGGTAGACCACGGCGTTGCCGTCGTCCTGCACCGCGAGGCGGGCGCCTGACCTGCCGCCGGAGCCGCTGTCCCACACCGCGCGGCCGCGCGAGTCGTAGATCACGAAGTTGCCGTCCCGCTGCATCAACGCCACCGCGCTGCGCGTGCCGGTCGTGCCGGACGCCCACAGCACCTGTCCGGTCGCGGTGTGGGCCAGCACGAGGTTTCCGTCGCGTTGCAGCGTCAACCGGAAGCGCCCGTCGCACGACGTCTGGCTCCGGCCGGGGAACACCGCCTCGTCCGGGTTCAGCCAGGTGCACCCGGCCGGTGCGCCGCCGGCCTTCAGGATGCCCGGTTCGGTCACGCCGATCGCGAAGTTCAGCTTGGCGCCGGTGAACTCCGGCTGCAGCACGCTCGCGTCGGCGGACCCCACTTGGTAGCCGCTGGGATCGGCCTGTCCGCTGCCGCACTCCGTCGTCGGCACACCGACGTGCCGCGACTCGTCGGCGTTGCCGGTCACGGTCCAGTCGCGCACGCCGTTGATCGCGTAGCCGTAGCCCATGTGCAGACCGAGCAACCGGTTGCCGGTCACCGCGGCGCCGTGCACCGTGCCGGGGTCGTCGCACTTCCACACCCGCAGGCCCATGGCGACCCCGACCTTGATGAACGCGCCCTTCGCGTCGATCACGTTGCCGCGCACGACGGTGCCGGTGAAGTTGCCGCTCATGGGTTTGTAGTCCACCAGGTTGATCCCGCCGAGCAGCTCGCGCTTCTCCGCGACGACCGTGTTGTTCTCGACGGTCGATCCAGGTGCGCCGAACACGACGATGGCGCCGTCGGTCGCGTCGGTGATCGTGTTGTCGCGCGCCAGCGAGTTGCCGCACGCCAAGGAGATGCCGTCCGCCCAGTCGGGACTGAGACCCGCGGGGCCGATCCGGTTGCCGATGATCTGTGCGCGCTGGCAGTGCGGTACGTCGCCGGTGAGCACGCCTTCGTAGAAGTGCAGTGCGGACCACGTGCGCGGCTCGATGATCGTGTTGTCGCGCACGACCTGGTCGACTGCACCGCCCATGGACACCAGGGCGGGCACGTTCCCCTCCAGCCTGCCGAGTGCCGGTCGGTTGCCGTCCACCACGACGCCTCGCAGGGTCACCGCGTCCTGGTAGCCGCCGTCGACCGCGCCGGCCAGCGTGGGCGAGACGATCCGCAAGGTCGCCGGCGCGGCCGCGTTCGCCTCAGTGGTGATCTCCTGGCGCGGGGCCGTGAACCTCACCGGGGCATTGAGGGAGAACAGCGCTCCCGAGCAGAGCACGGCCTTCGCGTCCGGACCGTTCAGCGCCGCGTTGATGGCCACCTCGGTGCCGGACGGGATGCATCCCGCCGCGCCCGCTTGCGGTACGGGCACGCAGATCGCCAGTGCCGTCAGCAAGGACAGACCGATACCCCGGAACTTCCGCGCGCCCATGAATCCCCCAGTTCGGCACCGTCAGTCCCGCGATCATGGCACGCCGCTGGAGCGGAGGGAGGACGTTCGCCGTTCTTGCTCTGTTCGCGGACCTCGCCGTACCTGGACTCGAGGCTTTAACGGTCACGTAATCGATTGCGAGTCCGCCAGTGGTCGAATTGAGTCACGTCGGAATCAAGTGAGAGAGCATCGGTCGCCAATGCGGGTGACGCCGGAAGCACCTGGGATGCGATCACGGTCAGCAGAGTTCGCATGGCGGGGTTTACCCCCGGATGGGGTACGCGGGGCAATCCGTGCTGCTGAATATGTCGTCTCGATAGGCGCTGCGTAGCCATGGGTTGGGCTGAGCGTGTGACACATGCCGCAAGGCCGGGTGGGTGATGGGGGTCACCCCTACGACCCCCTTGGGTTAGCGGTCGATACCCCGGTTGCGGTGCAAATTCACTCCACAGGACGCCGCTCGGGCCCTAGGGTTTGTGATGTCAGCCACGACGGAAGGAGCCGGACATGGAGCGCCACGAGATTCTTGCGGACGAGGACGGCCACATTCGCGGGTACGACTAGAGCGCTACTCGGCCGCAGCGCGAGGGAGTCACCCGAAGCGACTCCCTCGCGGCCGGAGAGTTACTAGCTGGTACGTGCGAGTTGTTCGTTCATGATTAGGAAAGCACCCAGGCCGTGGAAGTCGTTCGTGTTTCGCGCGCGGCCGTAGTAGTAGTCGGCATTGCCGACGTTGGTGCCCTCGGAGATGTCCTTGATGTTGGTCAGGCCGTCCGAGCCGACCGACGTCTTGGCGAGGACGCCCTGGTAGCCCTTCGCCGCCACGGCCTTGTAGGAGGCGTCGAGGTAGCCGCGCTCCACGCCGCGCGACAGCATGAAGGTGTACATCGACGACGCTGAGGTCTCGGTCCAGTTCTTGGAGTTCGAGCACTTGTCGACGATCTGGCACCAACGGCCCGTCGCCTGGTCCTGGAAGCGCGCGTAGCCCACGGCGAGGTGCTTCACGATGTTGATGAGATCCGTCCTACCGGGGTGGTCGGCGGGCAGGATCTCCAACAGGTCGATCGCGGTCATGCCGAACCAGCCGATGGCGCGGGCCCAGTGCTCCGCCGAGTGCTTGCCCGGGTTCTTGGCCCACGATTCGGAGCCGTCCGCGTCGTAGGCGTGCCAGAGCAGGCCGTCGTCGGACTTCAGGTGGGCGAAGTAGGTCTTCATGTTGCGGACGGCTTCGTCGTAGCCGTAGGGCTGGTTGTACGCCTTGGCGTACATGGCGATGAACGGCTGTGCCATGTAGACGCCGTCCGCCCAGAGCTGCCCGACCTTGCTGGTGGCGTGGTACATGCCGCCGTCGGACGTGCGCGGGTAGTTCGTGAACTTGGCGCGGACCTTGTCGGCGGCCTTCTTGTACTTCGCCTCGCCCGTTTCCTGGTGCAGGATGATGAAGAGGGTGGCTGAACGCATGGCGTCGAGGTTGGTGAAGCTGTTGTCGACGCTGCCGTCCGCCTTCACGAAGCGGTCCACCCAGGCCTTGATGTAGTCGAGGTACTTCTTGTCGCCCGTGCGCTTGTAGACGAGGTACTGGCCGTACAGGTAGAGGCCGCGGGTGTAGCCCCAGCCGCCGAGCTTGTCGGGGGTGAAGCGCTTCATGGTCGAGTCGACGACGGCCTTCGACCAGTCCGACGGCGGTGCGGCGGCGGCGTTCACTGCGGCGTTCGCCGGTGCGATCAGTGCCAGCGATACGGCGAGAATGCCGAGGAAGCGTGCTGTCCTCACTACGTGCTCCTCCTAGTGCCCATGGCGGCGGAGGCGTGGTGAAGCATTCCCGGTCGTTGTTGCGGGTGTCAAGCTAACATCGGATGTTTGCGCGTGCTTGCGCGGATAACGAGCTTTGTCGGGAGTTCCCGGAGCTCCGGCTCGGCACCGTCGAGGCGTTCGGCGAGGAGGTCGACGGCGACCTTGCCCGCCTCCTCGGTCGGCATCGCGATGGTGGTGAGCGCGGGCGAGCACATGGCGGCGTAGAGGATGTCGTCGAAGCCTGTCACGCTGATCTGCTGCGGCACCTGGACCCCGTGCTCGGCCAGACAGCTCAGCACGCCCAGTGCCATCAGGTCGTTGTAGGCGATGAACGCCGTCGCGCCGGTCCGGAGCGCCTGCTCGGCGGCCGCGTAGCCGCCGCCGAAGTTCGGTTCGAACGAGCCGAGCAACCGGGCGCGGCCCCGCAGGCCCTGCATCCGCCGGTTGTTCGACCACGCCGCCGCGGGCCCGCCGAGGTAGACGTAGTCCTTGTGCCCCAACGACTCCAGGTGCGCGACGACCTGGTCCATGCCGTCGGCGCTGTCCATCAGCACCGACGAGACGCCCGGCACGATGCGGTTGATCAGCACCAGCGGCGTCAGGTCGGAGAGCTCGATGATCTGCTCGTCGGTCAGCAGCGACGCGCACAGCACGACGCCGTCGACCTGCGCCGCCATCGTCCGCACCAGCTCGGCCTCGGTCTCCGGGTCCTCCCGGCTGTCGCAGAAGAACACCGAGGTGCCGGCCTCGCCCGCGCGGGTCTGCACACCGCGCAGGACGGCCGGGAAGAACGGGTTCTCCAGGTCCGGCACCACGATGCCGAGGTTCCCGGTGCGGCCCGTGATCAGGCTTCTCGCCGCGCGGTTCGGCTGGTAGCCGAGTCCGGCGACGACGTCCAGGACCCGTTGCCGGGTGGCCTCTTTGACGAGACCCGGCGCGCTCAACGCGCGCGAGACCGTCGAGACGGAGACCTGAGCTTGGCGAGCGACATCCCTGATCGTGACTGCCACTCGTGAATCATGGCAGTCAAGGTCAGGTTCGACCCATTCATCGGATGTATGGGTGCCCGAAATCCGAGTGAGCCGTCGGTACATCAGCGCCTACGAGCTGACCCAGTACGCGAGCGTGGCGCACGCCCGCGACTGGATCCGTTCGGTGGCAGGCGTTCAGAGCTCCAGGCCGGTGAGGACGAGCACGCGGGGCTCCGTGAGGTCCTCCATGGCCGCGCGGAGTCCCTCGCGGCCGATCCCGGACTCCTTCACGCCGCCGTACGGCATCTGGTCTGCGCGGTAGCTCGGCACGTCACCGACGATCACGCCGCCGACCTGGAGTCGTTGCGCGGCACGGAAAGCCAGCCGCACGTCGTTCGTGAACAGGCCCGCCTGCAGACCGTAGCGCGAGGCGTTGACGCGGTCGAAGGCCTCCTCCACGGAGTCGACCCTGGTCAGCGTCACGACCGGGCCGAACACCTCCTCGGCGTTCACCTTCGCGTCCTCCGGCACGTCCGTGAGCACGGTGGGGGCGTAGGTGCGGCCGTCGCGGCTGCCTCCGGTCAGGACGGTCGAGCGGGCCTCGTTCACCCACGCCTCGACGCGTTCGGCCGCGGCGTCGCTGATCAACGGGCCGACGTCGCCGGCCACGTCGAGCTTGTTCACGTGCTGCACGACGGCCTCCGACAGAGCGTCGTAGACGTCGGTGTGCACGTAGACGCGCTGCACCGAGATGCACGACTGGCCCGCCTGGTACATCGCGAACGTGGCGATGCGCTGCGCGGCGAACTCGACGTCCTGCCAGTCCGGGGCGACGATCGCGGCCGCGTTGCCGCCGAGTTCGAGGGTGACGTGCTTGCGCGGCACGCGTTCCTTGATGCCCCAGCCGACCGGGCCGGAGCCGGTGAACGAGACGACCGGCAGGCGCGGGTCCTCGACGAGCTTCGACGTGTCCTCATTGGACAGGTGCAGCACGGACCAGGCGCCCTCGGGCAGGTCGGTCTCTGCCAGCAGTTCGCCGAGCAGGAACGCGACCTTCGGGGTGGCGGGCGCGGGCTTGAGCACGATCGGCGCACCGACCGCGAGAGCGGGAGCGACCTTGTGCGCCACCAGGTTCAGCGGGAAGTTGAACGGCGCGATGCCCAGCACCGGGCCGCGTGCCACCCGGCGCACCAGGGCGAGGCGGCCCTCGGCGGACGGGTCGGTGTCGAGGCGCTGCAGCTCGCCGGAGAACCGGCGGGCCTCCTCGGCGGCCCAGCGGAACGTGGAGATCGCGCGGGTGACCTCGATCCGGGCCCACTTCAGCGGCTTGCCCGAGTCGTCGTTGATGGCCTGCGCGAACTCCTCGGCGCGTTCGGCCAGCCCGCGCGACACGTGGTCCAGCGCGGCGGCACGGCGATGGGCGGGCAGGGCGGCGAGCTCCGGGGCGACGGCGTGCGCCTTGGCGACGGCGTTCTCGACGTCTTCGGGGGTGTGGAAAGCAATCATGCGGGTGGGGCTCCTTCACGAACGTCGAGGCCTTCGGGCGTGCGGTCGGCGGTCATGCGAGTAGCGCTGCCTCGAGCACGTCCAAGCCCTCGGCGAGCAGGTCGTCCGGGATGACCAGCGGGGGCAGCAGACGGATCACGTTGCCGTAAGTGCCGCACGTCAGCACGACGACACCCTGGTCGTGGCACGCCTTGGCCACGCGGGCGGCGACTTCGGGCGTGCGTTCGGTGAACTCGATGGCGAGCATCGCGCCCCGGCCGCGGATGTCGGCGATGATGTCGGTCTTCTCGGCGACGGCGCGCAACCGGGACAGCACCGTCTCCTCGATGCGGCGCGCGGCAGTGTTGAGGTCGCGCTCGCGCATCGTGCGGATGGCGCCCAACGCAGCAGCACACGCCACCGGGTTACCGCCGTAGGTGCCGCCCAACCCGCCGACGTGCACGGCGTCCATGATCTCGGCGCGACCGGTGACGGCGGCGAGCGGGAGGCCGCCCGCGATGCCCTTGGCCGTGGTGATCAGGTCCGGCACGACGTTCTCGTGGTCGGAGGCGAACCACGAACCGGTGCGGCAGAAGCCGGTCTGGATCTCGTCGGCGACGAACAGCACGCCGCGCTCATGGCACCATTCCGCGACGGCGGGCAGGAAGCCCTCGGCCGGTGCGATGAAGCCGCCCTCGCCCTGGATCGGCTCGATCACGACGGCGGCGGTGTTGTCCGCGCCGACCTGTTTCTCGATGGCCGCGATGGCGCGCGCAGCCGCCTCGGCACCGGTCAGGCCGTCGTGCAGCGGATAGGACGCCGGCACCCGGTAGACCTCGGGCGCGAACGGCCCGAACCGGTGCTTGTACGGCATGTTCTTGGCGGTCAACGCCATCGTGAGGTTCGTGCGGCCGTGGTAGCCGTGGTCGAACACGACGACGGCCTGCCTGCCGGTGACGTGCCGGGCGATCTTGACCGCGTTCTCGACGGCCTCGGCGCCGGAGTTGAACAGCACCGACCGCTTCTCGTGGTCGCCGGGGGTGAGCGCGTTGAGCTCCTCGCACACCTCGAGGTAGCCCTCGTACGGCGTGATCATGAAGCAGGTGTGGCTGAACCTGTCGATCTGCGCGTGCACGGCCTCGGCCACGGCGGGAGCGGGGTTGCCGACGTTCGTGACGGCGATGCCCGAGCCCAGGTCGATGAGCTGGTTGCCGTCCACGTCGATCAGCAGGCCGTCGTCCGCCGACTCGATGTAGACGGGCAGGGTGCTGCCTACACCCGAGGCGACGGCCGCTTTTCGCCGCGCCTGGAGTTCCAGCGATTTGGGACCGGGGATCGCGGTACGCAGTCGGGTCATGCCCCCAGCATGGCCCTGGTCAGCGGCCTGCGCAGTGTCTGAAATGGCGATCTGACAGCTCATGGATGTACAAACTGGCACATGCCCATCACTCTGCAGGAACTCGCGCGCCAGCTCCGGTTGCCGGTGCTGGCGGGGGACGTGTCGAAGCCGGTGGGCTGGGTGCACGGGACGGAGCTCGCCGACCCCACGCCGTTCCTGGAGGGCGGCGAGCTGCTCCTGACCACCGGGCTGAGGCCGCACAGCCACGATTACGTCGAACGATTGGTGCGGGCGGGCGTGGTCGGGCTGGGGTTCGGCACCGGCCTCGGTCACGACGTGGTGCCGCCCGCGTTGGTGGACGCGGCGGCGAGCGCGGGTCTGGGACTGGTCGAGGTGCCGCGCGAGGTGCCGTTCATCGCCATCAGCAAGGCGGTGTCCAAGGCCCTGGCCGCGGACGAGTATGCGGCGCTCACCAGGACCAGCGAGGCTCAGAAGGCGCTCACCAGGGCGGCGGTCCGAGCAGGGGTGGCGGGAGTGGTGCGGCGGCTCGGACAGTGGATCAACGGCTGGGTGGTGCTGCTGGACGGCGCCGGGGATCCCGTCCACGCGCACAATCCGCGCCTCGTCCCGAGCCTGACCGAGACCCGCGTCCCTGATCTCACCGCCGAGGTCGCGCGGCTGCGGACCGCGGGCGGGCTCGCCAGCGCCGCGTTCGAGACGGCAGGGCAGCACGTGTTCCTGCAGGTCCTGGGCAGCCGGGCCAGGGGAGTGCTGGCGGTGGGCACCGAGGGCCCGCTCGACGCCGCCGACCTCAGCATCGTCAACACGGCGGCCTCCCTGCTGACCCTGGCGCTCGCCCAGAACGACGCGGTCGACGCCGCCCACCGGGAGCTGCGCACCTGTCAGTTCCGGCTGCTGCTCGCCGGGCTGCCGGTCGACGGCCTGCCCGGCAGGTTCCGGGTCTTCCTCGCGGACGAACCGCCGGACGAGGACCTGTTCTGGGCCGAGTACGAAGATCAGATCGTCGTGCTGGCAGCGGTGTTCGACGGCTTCGCATCGTCCGAAGTGGACGCAACGGAAGTCGCGCGCGGCTACCGCGAGGCGCAGCAGGCCCGTGCCGCCGGCATCAGGAACTTCGAGGACTTCGCCGGCATCAAGCTCCCCGACGGGTTCGCCGACGCGTTGCTGCGGCCACTGGATCAGGAGACGCGCGAAACCCTGAAGGTCTGGCTGTCCTGCCACGGCGCCTGGGACCCGGCCGCGCACCAGCTCGGCATCCACCGGCACACGCTCAAAAACCGTGTGCGCAAAGCAGAACAGGCACTCGACCGGTCGCTGGAGTCGCCAGGACTGCGCGCCGAGCTGTGGTTCGCGCTCGCCAGGACTTAAGGGGTTCGCGTCCTTATTCCGCCCCACCGCACGCGCGTAACCTGCGGAAACCGCCGTCGTGCCAACAGAAGGGGAATGAAAGAAGGCAAACTTCATGGCCAGACTCACCGGCGCATGGCTTCCATTCGCCGCCAGTGCCGCGCTGGTTCTCACCGGTTCCGCCGGTACCGCCGCCGCGTCCCCGACCGATGACACCGCTCTGGCGTGCGACCTCACCACACGCACCCTGGACGGAAGCTGCAACAACCTGGCCCATCCCGAGTGGGGCAGGACGAACACCGAGTACCTGCGGGTCGCCCCGGCGCGTTACGCCGACGGGGTCGCGAGGCCGGTCAGCGGGCCGAGTCCGCGCTACGTCAGCAACCGTCTCTACAACGACACCGCGCAGAACCTGTTCTCCGAGCGCGGAGTCTCGCAGTGGGGCTTCGTGTGGGGCCAGTTCATGGACCACACCTTCGGCCTGCGTCAGGAGGCCGGCGGGGAGAACGCGCCACTTCCGTTCGACCGCAACGATCCGCTCGAGTCGTTCCGCAACGACCTGGGCAACATCGGGTTCACGCGCACCCCGGCCGCTCCCGGCACGGGGATCAACACCGTCCGGCAGCAGATCAACACCGTCGACAGCTACATCGACGGCTCCAGCGTCTACGGCCCGGATGTCACGAGGCTGGAGTGGCTGCGGGAGGGCACGGTCGACGGCAACCTCGCCAACAACGGCGCGCGGCTGTTGCTGGACAAGGGAATGCTGCCCAGACGCGACTCGCGCGGTGACGCGTCGAAGGCCCCGGTCATGGCCGCCGACGGACGCCTTCAGGCGACACCGAGCAAGGCGATGGTCGCCGGAGACGTGCGGGCCAACGAGAACGTGGCCCTCACCGCGACGCACACGCTGTTCGCGTTGGAGCACAACAGGATCGTGAACTCACTGCCGCGAACCCTGTCCCCGCAGGCGGCGTTCGACATCGCCCGGCGCGTGGTCGGCGCCGAGCAGCAGTGGATCACCTACAACGAGTTCCTGCCCGCCTTCGGAGTGCAGCTGTCCCCCTACCGCGGCTACAACCCGGCGGTGAACGCCAGTCTCTCCAACGAGTTCGCGGTCGTCGGCTATCGGGCGCACAGCTTCATCCACGGTGAGCTCGAACCGATCGCACCCGAGGGCACCTACACCGAGGCGCAGCTGAAAGCCTTTGAGGCGCAGGGCATCGAGGTCGAGCACGAGGACGGCGAGGTCGTGCTCGTCGTGCCGCTGAACGTCGCCTTCTTCAACCCCGACCTGCTCGCGGGCATCGGCGTCGCACCGGTGCTGCAGGGCATCGGCGCCGAGCCGGAGTACCGCAACGACGCTCAGATCGACAACCAGCTGCGCAGCGTCCTGTTCCAGATCCCGGTGCCGGGCAACCCCGGTTGCCTCGACGGCCCGGAGCTGCCGCAGTGCTTCCGCGGCGTCACCGACCTCGCCGCGATCGACATCGCCCGCGGCCGCGACCACGGGCTGCCGCTGTACAACGACCTGCGCCAGGCGTACGGACTGGCCGCGAAGACCAGCTTCACCGCGGTCACCGGCGAGTCGACCAGCTCCTTCCCGAGCGACCCGCAGATCAACCCGAACGACCCGATCAACGACCCGGACATCATCGACTTCGTCCGGTTGCGGGACGGCGCGGGCAACATCGTGCCGCTCGACGTGCCGGCCGCGGCGGACACGAAGGGCGTGACGGGCACCCGCCGTTCCACCGACGCCGCCCGGATGCGCGCGATGTACTCCGACGTGAACCGGCTCGACGCGTTCGTCGGCATGTCCGCCGAACCGCACCGCACCGGCCACGAGCTCGGCGAGCTGCAGGAGGCGATCTGGAAGAAGCAGTTCGAGAACCTGCGGGACGGTGACAGGTTCTTCTACGCCAACGATTCCGTGCTGACCGACATCCAGAACCGGTACGGCATCACGTTCCGGCACACGCTGGGCGAGATCATCCGGATGAACACCAGTGCTGAGGTGAAGGACGACGTGTTCCTCTCGGAGATCCCGATCCTGCCGTCGTGGGCGAACGCCACGGCGTACGCGATCAACGACGTGATCGTGTACCGCGGCGCCACCTACGTCTGCCGCCAGGCGCACCGGTCGCAGCTGGACTGGACGCCACCGGTCACCCCGGCTTTGTGGCGGCGAGTCGTCTAGCACGCTCTGGCTGATCGACTTGATGGCCTGGCGCACGGCCTGAACAGCCGTGCGCCAGGCCTGCAGGCATTGTGCAGACCACCTGCAGATGTGTTGCAGACCTTTTGCAGACGCCTTCCAGGACGCGGCAATACAGTCATTTCTGCAAACAAACGCAAGCCTGGGGGCAAAATTGAACAGAACGACCATTGGCTGGTTGTCGGCCTTCGCACTGACGACCCTCATGACAGGATTCGTGACCACCGGTTCGGCGGCGGCCACCGGCCTCACCACCTCCGGTTACCAGGAGGACTACATCGCGGTGGCCGGGGCGGCGGCGCAGCGGATGCAGGCCGAGTACAACATTCCGGCGTCCGTGGCGACGGGACAGGCGATCCTCGAGTCGGCCTGGGGGAAAAGCGAGGCCGCTGTGGTGGACCACAACCACTTCGGCACCAAGTGCATCCCGATCGACCAGCCCGGTCCGATCGCCAGCGGCTGCCGGCCGCACACGACAACGGAATGCGAACCCGATTGCCACACGGTGACGCGCACCTTCCGCGTCTATCGCACGAACGAGGACTCGTTCCGCGACTACGGCCGCAACATCACCACTTACTCGGGCTACGCGAATGCGTTGCAATACCGCACGCAGCCGGACCGGTTCATCGAAGAGATCGGCCCGACGTACGCCACGGACCGGGATTACGTGTCCAAGGTCAAGAACCTGATGCGCGCCAACAACCTCTACCGGCTCGACTCGGCGCCTGCCGCGCCGGTCGGTGACTACGGGTTGGCGGGGTCCGCGTCGTTCCGCTACAACGAGCAGCAGCACACGTTCCAGCGGGGCAGGGACGGTTACCTCAACCACTTCCTGTACACGCCCGGCTCGGGCCGCAACACCGAGACGCTGTGGGGACCGAAGATCGTCGGCGAGCCCGTCGGGTTCGTGCACGGCAACCAGCAGCACGTGTTCGCCCGGTCCGAGAACAACACGCTGGCGCACTGGTGGTTCACGCCGGGGCAGGGCTGGAGCAACGAGATCCGCGCGGGTGGATCGGTCGGCGGCAACCCCACCGGGTTCGCCTACGGCAACCAGCAGCACGTCTTCGCGCGGGGTACCGACGGCAAGCTCCAGCACTGGTTCTACAGCCCGACCGGGCCGGTGCACGAGGTGTGGGGTGAGGGCGACATCGCCGGTGACCCGACCGGGTTCGTGCACGGAGATCAGCAGCACGTGTTCGCCCGGTCGTCGGCCGGCACGTTGAACCACTGGTTCTACACGCCCGGCCGGGGTGTGACGTTCGAGAACTGGGAGGGTTCCATCACCGGTGCGCCCACGGGTTTCGTGGACGGCGACCAGCAGCACGTGTTCGCCCGTGCCGCGAACGGCACGCTGCAGCACTGGTTCTACAGCCCCGAGGGCGGCCGCGTCCTGGAGAACTGGCAGGGCTCGATCGCGGGTGACCCCGCCGGGTTCCGGGACGGCGTGCAGCAGCACGTGTTCGCCCGTGCCGCGAACGGCACGCTGCAGCACTGGTTCTACGACCCGGCGCACGGTCGCACGATCGAGAACTGGGGTGGTGAGCTGGCAGGTGACCCGTCCGCGTTCGTGTCGGGCAGCCAGCAGCACGTTTTCATCCGCCACCAGAACAACTCGTTGTCGCACTTCTACTACGGCCCCGGGCAGGGAGCGCCCGTCGGCGAGTCGTGGCTGGGCGACATCACGTCATGAACGTCTACTTCGGACACAAGAGCAACAGGCCTGGGGGAAGCATGAAGACGGAACTGCGTTTGTTAGCCGCGGTCGCGGGTGCCGCGTTCGCGCTGACAGGAATGGTCGCGGTGCCGGCAGCCGCGCAGCCGCAGGACGAGATGACCATTCAGCTGATGTGCAGCCAGTACCCGACGAGCAAGCAGGTCACCCGATCCGAGGTGCTGGCGAGGTCGTTGACCTGGCTAGTGGAGAAGCCTGCTTACAACCAGGGGGCGTGCCACGACAACCAGTACGGCAACTACCGGACGGACTGCTCCGGCTTCGTGTCGATGTCGTGGGGCCTCAACTACTCCCACACGACGTACGACATCAACACGGTGTCCAAGCCGATCGCCTGGACCGACCTGCGGCCCGGCGACGCGCTCAACGACTGGGACTCGCACATCGCGTTGTTCATGCGCTGGGCAGACGCCAACAAGACCATGCCGGTGGTCCGCGAGCACGCCGGTGGTGGGCCGCCGATCGAACGCACGTGGTCGGCCGGGGAAGCCAGCAGCTACGTGCCCATCCGCTACAACAACATCATCGAGGACAGCGGCGAACCCGCACCCGCGGGTGACTACGGCATCGCGGCGTCGTCGTCGATCCGGTACATGGAGCAGCAGCACACGTTCCAGCGCGGCCAGGACGGCTACCTCAACCACTTCTGGTACACGCCGGGCGTGCCGGTCAACGACTACGAGACGCTGTGGGGCGCCAAGATCGTCGGCGAACCGGCCGCGTACGTCTACAACAACCAGCAGCACGTCTTCGCCCGCGGTGAGGACAACTCGCTGAAGCACTGGTGGTACAACCCCGGCAGTGGCTGGTCGTCCGAGACCTGGACCGGTGGCTCCGTCGCGGGCACGCCGACCGGGTTCGCCCACGGCAACCAGCAGCACGTCTTCGCCCGCGGCACGGACGGGCAGCTGCACCACTGGTTCTACAGCCCGGTGGGTGGCAGGACGCACGAGGTCCTCGGCGGTGACATCGACGGCGACCCGACGGCGTTCGTGCACACCAACCAGCAACACGTGTACGCCAAAGCCGCCGACGGCACGCTGCGCCACTGGTGGTACTCGCCCGATGCGGGCTGGCGGACCGAGAAGCTCGGCGGCTCCATCACCGGTGCGCCATCCGGTTTCGCGCACGACTACCAGCAGCACGTCTACGCCCGCACCGCGGACGGCAGGCTCGGGCACTGGTACTACTCGCCGACCGGTGGGAACACCTACGAGGTCATCGCCGGCGGCTCGGTCGCGGGTGACCCGGTGGCCTTCAAGTTCGGTGAGCAGCAGCAGGTGTTCGCCCGCACCACCGATGGCCGGCTGCACCACTGGTACCACGATCCCGCCACCGGGCAGAACAACGAGGACTGGGGCGGTGGTGAACTGGCCGGCGACCCGTCCGCGTTCGCCTACCACGACCAGCAGCACGTCTTCATCCGGCACCGGAACAACTCCCTGTCCCACTTCTTCTACCGGACGGGAGCCGCAGTCGTCGCCGAGTCGTGGAAGGGCAACATCAGCTGAACCGACTGATCTGACCGACGAGGGCCGCCAGGAGACTGGCGGCCCTTCGCCGGTTACACGGCGAAGGTGAGTGAGGCCGTGTAACCGGACGCGGTGTCGCCCGACATCGTCGCCAGCTGGTGGTCGACTCCGTCGCGGAACACCATGTCCTGCCGCAAGGAGGTCCTCGACATGTTCCGGACGCTCTGCGTGTACCCGGTCGTGCCGTAGACCTCCTTGCACGTCGCCTCGGGCAACGCGAGCTGCGAGGTCGTGATCTTGTTGCCCGCCTTGGTGGCCTCGGCCAGGCTGGGGTAGACCTCGAAGTGGATGTGCGGCCAGCGCCCCGAGTACGCGCCGGGGAAGACGCTGACGAACTTCAGCTTGCCACTGGAATCAGCCTCTTGAACTCCGCGCAGGAAGTTCTCGTTCTTCACGCGGTCCGAGTACATCGAGTAGTCGCCGTTGATGTCGCAGTGCCACAGGTAGACGGCCGCGCCCGGGTACGGTCTGCCGTCCTCGTTCTGCACCGTGAGCTCGATGTTCAGGGGCACGCCCTCGGCGGTCCTGCTGGAGCTGCCGAAGCTGGAGCGGATGTCCGAACGCACGATTCCGCTCTGGGTCAGGGCGTTCGGGCCGTTCGAGCCGTCACCGGGGTACGGGCCGGCGGTCTCCTCGGGAATCGCCTCCAGCGCGCTGCCGGCGGCTGCCGGGGAACCACTGGTGGTTGGGCTGGACGAGGTCGTGGTGGTCGACGGGGCACAGGCCACGAGGGTGAGCCCTGCGCCGCCGAGCAGCGACAACGCCCGCCTGCGCCCGAAGAGCGTGGCGAGGTCGAACTGGAGGCCGCGGTCGTGGTTGTCCGTCATGGGAACCAGATTGCGGCCCGATTCTGTGAGTCGCCTGTGCGAGAGCTGTCTGTGTCGTATGGCCTCTGCTCCGCAGTTCGTCAAGGAGTCGGTCGCTGAGCCAGCAGCGCGGAGCCGAAATCGGGCAGCGTCAGCGCGGAGTGCTCAGGACGTGCCGCGTCGGCGGGCATGGTCGTGAGCTGACGCAGGGCGGCGTTGCGCTGAGCCAACGCCTCGGGCGTGCCGGGGAACAACGCCGCGTCACCCTTCTCGACCAGGCCCTGGTTCGCCTCGACGAACGGCCGGATCTCCTGCTCGTACGCCTCGAACGCGTGCTCGGAGGTGGCCAGGTGACCTGCCAGCACGTAAGCGCCGACCAGCGCGAGGCTCGACCCCTGACCGGTGAGGAACGAAGGCGCGTAGGCGGCGTCACCGACCAGCGCGACCCGTCCGGACGACCAGCGCGGCATGCGGATCTGGCTGACCGTGTCGAAGAACAGGTCGTCGGCCTCCCGCATCGCCGCGACCAGCCGCGGCACCTCCCAGCCGTCCTCGGCGAACGTCGACGCCACCAGCTCGCGCTGCGCCTCGGGATCGCGGAACGCGTCGAACGGAGCCTCGGCACGGGTGAAGCTCAGGAACCCGTGCACGCTCTCGCCCGAGCCCACCGCGTACAGCGCCGCGGCACGACCGGGTTCGTTCCACATCAGGCCTTCCCGCGTGAGACCGAGGTGGTTCGGCATGGTGAACCCCGCGAAGCAGTAGCCGAGGTAGTGGTGGAACTGCTCCTCCGGCCCGAACGTCAACGCCCGCACCGCCGAGTGCAGCCCGTCCGCGCCGATCACGTGGTCATAGGTGCGTTGGAGTCCACTGTGGAATGTCACGTCAACGCCGCCGGAGTGCTCGGACATCGCCACGATGGTGTTGTCGAACAAGAACTCCACGTCGTCGCGCACGGTGTCGTGGAGGATCTCGGCGAGGTCGCCGCGCCGCACTTCCAGGTCACCGCCGTCCCCACCGGAGATCGTCTCGGGCCGGATCGACGCCACGAGACTGCCGTCCGCGTTGAGGAACGTGATCTGCCGCGTGTGCACGTGCGCCTCGCGCAGCCGGGGGAGCAGGCCCATCCGTTCGACGACGCCCAACGCCGACCCGCGGATGTCGACGGGGTAGCCGCCGCCGCGCAGGGTGTGGGACTTCTCGACGACGGTGACGTCGAAGCCGTGCCGCCGCAACCAGAACGCGAGAGCCGGCCCGGCGATGCTGGCGCCGGAGATCAGGACGGTGCTCATGGTCCCTCCAATTAGCTAACTTAGGTATCCTTCTTCGACCGTAGCAGACGCATACCTAAGTTAGGTAGGTAATTGGTGGGCAGTCCGGATCCCGCGGTGATGCTGCGGCAACTGATGCAACTGGGCACGGTGCTCAACAAGAGCCAGCTGGTCGAGCGGGCGATGGAGCACGTCGGCATCCCGCTGGACCGCCCGGCCCTCACCGTGCTGGTCACGTTGCGCATGGCCGGGCAGCCGCTGCGGGTGGGGGAGATCGCCACCCGGATGCAGGTCGTCGGCCCGCACGTCACGAGGCTCCTGCACGATCTGGAGCGTGCCGATCTGGTTCGCCGCGTCACCGATCCGAACGACCAGCGCGCGCGCCTGATCGAACTGACCGATCAGGGCGGTGCGGCGGCAGGGCGCTACCTGGAGGCCGTCCTCGGCTGGTTCACCGGCGCGATCGCCGACTGGCCGGACGAGGACCAGCGGACGTTCGGCCGGCTGCTCAGCCGGTTCGTGGACGACCTCCAGGCGCGCGTCGCGGACCTCAGCTGAGGGAGAGCAGCACGGTGCTGGAGCCGTGTCGGGGTTGGAGCTTCAGCACCGTGCCGCCGAACGTGCCGGGCGTTGAGGAGACAGCCGCCCAACCCGTCGTCTCGCCGCGGAGTTCCTCGACGGTCGAGGCCTTCAGGACCTTCCCGTCGATCACCACGTGTTTCACTCCGGCCGGCAGCATCAGCTGCGACTCCACGGGCGCGTCCCGCAGTGTCACGAGCATGTGCTTGCCGAACGACTTCACCTGCAGGTTGCCGAACCTGCCGTTCGCGCCGGGGGAGACGAGCCAGCCGGCGCGATCCTTGCGGTCCAGGTCGTTCACGCCCCACGCCTTGGACCAGATGTCCGGCGTGCGGAAGTTGAACGGCATGGCCGAGGACGCCCGCAGGTACAGCGGGAACTCGTCCAAAGTGGACTCCCGCGTGATCGTCCTGCCGCCGGTCACGCGCTCACCGGAGAACAGGTCGATCCACTCACCGCCAGGCAGCCACACGTCGACCGGCGTCGGCTTCCCGGCCGCGCCGTCGGCTTCGGCGCGGTCAGCCGTCACGGGAGCCGCTAGGAGATCCGGTCCGACCATGAACTGCTGGTCAGCCTTCCACGCGGCCTGTTCCTGCGGATACTGGAACGCCATCGGCTGCGTGATCGGTGTGCCGTCCCGGTGCGCCTTCACGGCCTGCGCGTAGAGGTAGGGGAACAGCTCGTAGTGCAGCACCGCGGCTCGTTTGAACCTGTCGAACGTCGCCGCGTCGTACACCCACGGCGTCGAGTTGCGGCCCGAGCTGCCGACCTGGAACACCGGCGACACCGCGGACATCTGCGACCACCGCACGAACAGCGACTCCGAGGGGCCGCCGCCGAGGTTGCGGTAGCCGCCGGTGTCCGAGCCCTGCACCGGGTGGCCGGAGATCCACGAGTTGATGCCGCGCCGGGTCGAGAGCCGCAGGCCGTCGAAGCTCATGTCCGCGTCGGCCTGCCAGAAGCCGTGCAGGATCCCGGGCATTCCGTCGCCACCCGCGCGGAACAACGTCGTGTAGTCGTCGCCGTGCACCTTGCGCAGCATCTTCACCACGGACTCGGCGTACAGCAGCGGGTACTGGTTGTGGATCAACGTGCCGGGGCCGCCCGCGAACGTCGTCTCCTCGAAGTTGTGCTCCTCGCCGCGGTCGCCCTTGACGAAGTTCACGCCCATCCGGAACACGGACTCGAGCTTTGCCTCGTAGTGAGCACGCGCGACCGGGTTCGTGAGGTCGATGTCCCACACGTTGGTGCGGTCCGACTGCGCGAACGAGCCGGCGGGGTAGTCGTGCGGGCAGTCCTTGCCGTCGGACTGCTTCGACAGGAACGGCGCGACCCACACGCCCATGTTCACGCCGCGAGAACGCATCCAGTCGATCGTGCCCTGCGCGTCCGGGTACATCGTCTTGTCGAACTTCAACGCGCCGATGCACGCGTACGTCGGTCGAGCGCCCTCAGGACCTTGCTCCCACGGGTTGTCGACCCACAAAGTGTTCAAAGGCACTCCACGCGCCTGGAACTGCGTGACGTCCTCGACCACCTCGTCGGAGTTGTTGTACTTGTCGCGCCACTTCGTCAGGGCGAACTGCCGCGCGGGCGGCAGAGTGGGCATGCCGACGCGCTTGAAGTACGACGAGTTGACCTTCTCCGGCGAACCGGCGTAGATCTCGTAGTCCAGCCGGGAAGTCTTGAAGCACAGCTGGATCCGGTCCACCACACCGGCGGTCACCGGGCAGGGAGCGGGCTTGTCCGCGCAGTGGTCATCCGCGAGAGCGCCGGGGAACGCCGTGCGGCCGATCGCCTTCGTGTCCGCGTAGACGCCGTAGCCCGCGCTGGAGATGAAGAACGTCGAAGGCGCGCCGTTCTTGTTGCACTTGCCGAACGTCGAAGCCCCCACGAACACGGCCTTGTTGAGCAGCACACGTCGTTGCAGGTCAACGAACATCGTGTGCGCGCCACCGCCGAGGAAGTGCTCCTCCAACGTCCCGGTGAGGTTCGCCGAAACCTGTGCCACGCCGCTGGAAGGCTCCAACGTCCAGCCCACCCGCAGGCCACGGGGAGTGCGGGTCACGACCACGGAGGCGGTCCTGGACGCCTCCGTGGTCGCCACGACGTACCGCACCCCGTCCGGAACCCGTTTCTGCGCCACGACGGTGGTCAACGAGTGCTGCGTGCCGTCCGCGAGCCGGTAGAACGTCTCGCGCTGCCCGGTCAGGGTCCGCCTGCCGTCGGAGAAATCCAGAGCGAACGGGGAGTTGACGGCCTTCCACGACAGCCCCTGATGGGCGGTCGCGATCGGCGAACCAGCAGAGAGCCCGGCAGCGACCAGCAGAAGTGCCAGCAGGTATCTCATGCCGGCACCACCCCGTTGATCGTCGTGTTGCGGAACACCAGGTTGTCGGTGTTCTCGATCAGGTTCGGCTCGGTGATGCCGGTGAACGTCGAGTTCGTGATCCGCACGTTCTTGATGTGCTGCTGCGGGAACCCGCGGAAGCAGGCCGCGAGCTTGCCGTTCGTGATCTTCATCCGGTCGACCGTGACGTTGTTGATCTGCGGGAAGAATCCCTTGGTGCCGCCGTTCTGGTAGTACATCGACACGAACAGGATCTCGCGCTCGACGTTCTGCCCGAAGACGTTGCGCAGGTGCACGCCGTCGATCACGCCGCCGCGGTCCTGGTTGCACTTGATGTACAGGGCGTGCTTGATCGGGTAGCGGCCGGGGAAGTCCGGCGCGTTGATCTCGCAGTCACGGCAGAAGATCTTGGAAACGCCGCCGGACATCTCGCTGCCGATCGTGATCCCGCCCCAGCGGCCGGAGAACTTGTTGCGCTCCACCACGATGTGGGTGGACGGGATGCCGACCCGCCGTCCGTCGGCATCCCGTCCGGACTTGATGACCACGCAGTCGTCGTTGGTGTTGAACTTCGAGTCGTGCACGTGTGCGTAGGACGACGAGTCGAGGTCGACGCCGTCACCCTGCGAGTTCGTCGAGTAGACCTCGATCCGGCGCACCGTGATGTTCTGCGAGAACACGAAGTGCAGCGACCACATGGCCGGGTTCTTGAGGAGCACGTCCTCCACGAGGAGGTTCCTGCAGCGGAAGAACTGGATCATGTTCGGCCGCATGTTCTTGCCGACGCCCATGATGCGTTCCTCGACCGGTACGCCGTCCTCGCCCCACTGGCGCAGCAACGGCGTGGAGCCCGCGCCCCAGCTCGCCCACTTCCCGCTCGGCGCGTCGCCGTCGATCGTGCCCTTGCCGGTGATCGCGATGTTCTTCTGCTCGAACGCGTAGATGAACGGCTGGTAGTTGTAGCAGAGCGTGCCCTCCCAGCGGGTGAGCACGAGCGGCAGGTAGTCGTCGGGGTCCGTGGAGAACTTGATCGTGGCGCCGTCGCTCAGATGCAGCTCCACATTGGACAGAAGCCTGATGCCGCCGGTGAGGAACGTGCCCGCGGGAACGACCACACGTCCCCCACCGGCTCGATGGCACGCCGTGATCGCGCGGTAGAACGCCTCGGTGTTCTTGGTGAGGCCGTCACCCTTCGCGCCGTACGCGGTGACGTCGTAGTCCTTCCTGCGGAAGCGCGGCGGGCAGATGCGCGCCAGGATCAGCGGCACCTCTCGCCACGGGTCTTTGCCGAAGCTCCCCGAAATGGAATGTTGCTGGGAGGAGGAGGGTTCGGCGGCCGCAACGCCTGCAGGGAGCAGGAGACCAGCGGCCGTCAGGCCGGACACACGCGCGAAATCACGACGTGACAAGGACACAGGGCTTCTCCTCAGACCTTCTTGCCGTTGATGGTGACGTTCGTGAACGTGGTGCCGTCAGCGTTCTTGAGGCTGGGCTTCGCGGTCGTGACGTTGGTGAAGGTGCTGTTCGAGATCGCCACGTTCCTGATGTGCGACTCGGCCATGCCGTCCAGCGTGACCGCGGTCTTCTTGACCCCGTTGACGGTGAAGCCGTCTGCGGTGATGTTCTGCACCTTGGGGTTCACGATCGGGCCGTAGCCGGGGCCGGTGAGGCTGTAGTTCAGCGTCACCATGATCGCCTCGCGGTCGACGTCGCTCGCCTTGATGCGCCGGGCGTGGATGTTCTCCACGGTGCCGCCGCGCCGCTTGTTCGTCTTGATGTACAGCACGTGGAACGGTTTGTAGGACGAGCCCTTCTTCACCGTGCAGTCCTGGAAGAAGACGTTGCGCACGCCACCGGACATCTCGCTGCCGACCGTCAGAGCGCCCCAGCGGCCCTCGAACGAGCAGTTCTCGATGACGATGTTCTCGCTCGCCACGCCGACGCGCCGGCCGTCGATGTCGCGGCCCGCCTTGATCGCGATGCCGTCGTCGCCGCAGTCGAACCGGCAGCCGGTGATGTGCACGTACTGAGAGGCCTCGGGGTCGCAGCCGTCGACCATGCCGCCGCGGCTGTAGACGAAGATGTCGCGGATCGTCACGTTGGTGCACAGCACGGGATGCACGTTCCACATCGCGGAGTTCCGCAGCTGCACGCCGTCGATGAGGATGTTCTTGCACTCGTAGAGCGTGACCATGTTCGGCTTGAGGTAGTGGCCCATGCCGAACTTGCGGTCTGTCACGGGCTTGTTGTCCACGGCCCACTTCTGCAGCTGCTCCCAGTCGGGCTGCCGCTTGTCGTCGTAGCCGAACCACGGTCCGGACGGGCCCTGGCCGTCGATCAGGCCGGGGCCGGTGATCGCGATGTTCTCGGCCTTGCGGGCGTAGATGAACGACGAGAAGTTCATGCACTCGATGCCCTGCCACCGCGTGTAGACCAGCGGGAAGTCCTTGGGATCGGTGGAGAACTTGATGGTCGCGCCCTCGGAGACGACCAGGTTCACGTTGCTCAGCAGGGTGATCGCGCCGGTGAGGAAGCTGCCCTTGGGCACGACGACCTGGCCGCCGCCCGCCGCGTTGCAGGCCTCGATGGCCTTCTTGAACGCGTCGGTGTTCTTCGTCTTGCCGTCACCCTTGGCGCCGTAGGAGGTGATGTCGAACTTGGCGCTGGGGAACGTCGGCGGGACGATCTTGGCGAGGATCGCGGGCACCTGGTCCCACGGCGACTCCGCCATCGGGATCGCCATGTGTTCTTCCGCCGACGCGATCGGCGTGGACAGGAACGACCCGGACAACATCGTGACACCAGCGGTGGCACCGGCGACTTTGAGGAAGTCGCGGCGGTTGGGCTCCATCGGCCGTCCTTTCGCACGCATGCATTGACACAACAGCTGCGGCGGCGGCCAATGAGAAGGCTGTGTAAACCTTTTCAACCGATGTCTACACCTCGTTCCGGCCCCGCGTCAACGGGTGCCCGAAGTCGGCATACTGGCTTGTGTGCTCGGATTGCGTCCGGCGGAGCTCGCGGTTTACGAGACGCTCGTGGACTCGTATCAACTCGGTGTGACGGAGCTTTGTGTTGCGACAGAACTGGCTGAGCGGGTCGTTCGCGCCGCGCTGGGGTCCTTGACCGATCTCGGTTTCGTCCACCACGTCAACGGGCTGCACACGGCCGTCGCGCCGGATGTGGCTCTGGCCGCGTACTTCCTGCGCTGCGAGGACGAGCTGCGGCGGGACCGGTTGCTGGCCGGGGAGCTGCAGGTGCGGTACGAGCGGGCGGCCGGTGTGCGCGCTCCCGCGGACCTCGTGGAGGTGGTGCACGGGGCTGAGGCGATCTCCTTCCGCGTGGACCAGGTGATGCGCACGGCGCGGCACGAGGTGCGGTTCGTGGACAAACCGCCGTACGCGAAGCTGCCGTCGTCGTTGCATCCCGTCGAGAAGGAGCTGCTCCAGCGTGGTGTGCGGTTTCGGGGGATCTACGAGCGGCAGGCGCTGGAGCTGCACGACTTGCGCGCCGACCTGGAAATGGGCCTGTCACTGGGGGAGGAGGCGCGGGTCGTCGCGGTAGCTCCGACGAAGATGATCCTCGCGGACGCCCATCTGGGGCTGATCCCGTTGCACAGCACGGAGACGGTGCTGGAGAGCGCGGTCATCGTGCACCGGTCGGCGTTGCTGGACTCGCTCGGGGCCTTGTTCTCGCGGTTGTGGGAGGACGCGGTGCCGCTCGCCTTGCCGGGGGAGCCGTCGTCGAACGAGATCTCGATCGCGGACGCCCGGCTGCTCGCGTTGCTGGCCACCGGGCTGCCGGATCGCAGCATCGCGAAGCAGCTCGGGCTGAGCTATCGGACGTTTCAGCGACGGCTGCACCGGTTGATGGACGAGCTGGGCGCGCAGACCCGGTTCCAGGCGGGTCTGCGCGCCGCTGCTCGTGGTGCGAAGTCCTTGTTGCCTCCTCAGTGAGTTTTGAAGGCCTTCTGGATGGTCTGGGTGACGGTGTTGCCCGCGCCGTCCCTGGCTTCGGTGCGCAGCCAGATCTCCCCGGCGGGGTTGTCGATCGTGACCTGCCAACGGTCACCTGCGGGTTGCGTAGCCGCCTGCTGCCACTTCAGGCCGTCCGCCGACCACTGCACCTTCACCACCGTGATCGGCACGCTGTTCGTCGCGCTGACGTGGTAGACGAACGGCGTGCCGGCCGGTGCGGAGTTGGTGAGGTCGAGCGGCAGGTCGTGGCGCAGCCGGATGAGCGGCTGGAACTGGCAGGTCGCGGCGCCGTCGTGGCAGGAGTAGCCGCGCGGGGGAGGGTTCTGCGACCGGTAGGACTGGAACGTCCAGGTGGTCTCGGTGCGCGGGGCGAGGGTGAACAGCACGGGGTTGATCGCGCCCGCCACGGCTCCCGGCGCCTGGGTCTCGACCGTTTCGAGACGGTAGGCCGCCTTCTCCGGGGCCAGCTGGAAGGTGGGGTAGAACGCCAGCGGCCGCGGGTCGGCCGGGATCTCGGTGTCGCCCTTGAACAGGCGGACCTTGGTCGTCGTGAAGAACTTGCTGTTCTGGTAGGGGTTCGTGTAGTGACCGGGGTTGTCGTCCGTCCACTGCAGAGCCGGGACGAACGTGTCTCCCGTGCGGCAGTTGGAGCAGAGCTGGCGCCACGAGTCACCGGCCGCGGGGTAGCGGGCCGGGTGGTCGGACTGCAGCTCGATCGCGGTGCTGTGCAGCGGACCGGCGAACCACCTCTCCGCCGCGGGAGGGGCGCCGGTGCGGAACACGTTCTCCTGGAACATGGTCATGGCCGCGCGTTGCCCCTTGGCGTCCGTGCCGCTCAGCGTGACGTGCCGCTTCCACACGATCCTGTCGTCACCGGGCCCGATGTACTCGGTCCAGGCGGCGGGCGGGGTGAACGTCGTGCCGCGCAGGATCTGCGACTGCCACAGGCCGGTCGGGAACGGGTACCACGTCTTCTGCACGGTCAGGCCCGGCTTGTCGGCGTGGTAGGAGGTGTCGCGCTTGACGAGGGTGGCCGGGTCGACCGTCCGGCGGTGGTCGGCCGGGATGCCGTTGGCGTCCAGGAAGCTCAGGTTGAACACGGCCTCCGGGACCGGTTTGACGCTCAGCCTGATGGCGGTCTGCTTCGCCAGGAACTCACCGTCGGCGTTGCTGATGCTCAATGACGGCAGCGCGGTGCTCGCGAGGCCGGTGAGCGCGAGTGCGCCGGTCTGGTCCACATAGGACAAGAGCGCCTTCTTGCCTTCCTGTGCCGCTGTGGTGGCGGCCGCGTTGGCGGCCTTCACCAGGTTGGCGGGAGTGTCGGGCTTGAGCTTGACGACCTTGATGCCGTCGGTGATCTCGCCCGGCCACCTCGAGACGTCGCCCTCGGCCTGCACCGTCCGGCCGCCGGAGGTCAGGGTGACCGTCGTGGTCTGCAGGGTCACGTTGTCCTGCAACGAGATCGCGCCCTTCTTCGCCGCCGCGGCCGGGGTCGTGCGGACCTCCCACGGCGCCGAGCCCAGCACCGCGGCCGTCTCGACGATCAGCGGCAGCTTGTCGCCCTCGGCGGGGAGCACACGCCGCATGGTGACCGTGCGATCGCGTTGCTCGGCCGGGTTCGGTGGCACGACGTCGACGGGAACGGTCTTCCGCGCGTCCAGCGACACCTCGTGCGCGCCGGTGATGGTCAGCTCCGGAGCGGCGAGCGCGGACCAGCGCCGGGTGGTGGCGGTGTTCTCGGTCGCCCAGCTGACCGCGGAGTAGCGGCCGCTCGGGACGGTGGCGAAGCCTTCTCCGTTCACGACGTCGAAGAAGTAGCTGACGGTGTCGTCGAAGGGGTCGTTGACGTCGTCGCTGCCGTTGGAGTCGTCGATCAGCTGGCCGAACGCCGGGGCCGGGGGTTTGCCGGTGGCGTCGCGGACGTGGACCGACACGGGGAACGTCTGGGGTGCTTCGTAAATGCTGATCGGGGTGCGGAGGGTGGTCGCGGGGCCGGTGGCGGTGATGGTGCCGCCGTAGACACCCGCCGGGCCCGCCTCGGGGTCGACGGAGAGGGTGGCCGTGGCCTTGGCGTGGGCAGGGATGATGAGGTGACTCGGGGCGAGGGTGAAGGCGGTGGTGGGCTTGCCGTCCCAGCCCTTGAGGGCGGTGGTGAGATCCAGGGTGAGCGGGATGGCGGAATCGTTGGTGTAGCTCAGTTCTCGAGTGATGGATCCACCTGATCCGCGCTCGTACCGGCCAAAACTCGCGGACGCGGTCGCCGTCGCCTTCTGCGTGACCGCGCGCGCCACGTCCAGCCGCCCGGCCCCCTGCTCGTGCCAGGCCATCCCGACATCCGCCGCACTTGTGACCAGTGCGTTCTTCAACGTCTGCGCGTTCCAGTCCGGATGCTGCTGAGCCAGCAACGCCGCCGCGCCCGCCACGTGCGGCGTGGCCATCGACGTCCCCGAAGCGGCCGTGTACAGGTCGTCGACCGGAGCTCCCATCGACGTGCCGGCGGCCCGCGCGGCCACCACGCCGACGCCCGGTGCGTTGATCTCGGGCTTCACGAGGGCATCGCCGATCCGCGGGCCCGTGCTGCTGAACGGCGCCAGCTTGTTCTGCCGGTCGACCGCGCCGACCGTCAGCGCCGAGGCCGCGGCACCAGGAGACGTCACGGAACGCCCGGCCGGGCCGTTGTTGCCCGCCGCCACCACGAACAGGGCACCCGTCTCGGCGGAGAGCTGGTCCACCAGCGCGCTCAGCTCGTCGCTGCCGTCCGTGACGTCCCCGCCGAGGCTCAGGTTGACGATCTTCGCGCCGGACCGGGCCGCCCACTCGATGCCCGCCATCACCTGCGAGGTGTCGGCCTCGCCCGCGCCGTTGAACACCTTGGCGATCATCAGCCGAGCTCCTGGGGCGACACCTCTGTACTTGGCGCCGGCGCCCGCGACGATCGACGCGACGTGCGTGCCGTGGCCGTGCCGGTCGGTGACGTCCGGCTCGTCGGAGAAGTTCTCCGTCGCGGTGATCTTCGCCGCGAGGTCCGGGTGACCTGTGTCGACTCCGGTGTCGACGACGGCGACCGTGACGCCGGTGCCGTCCAGGCCCCGCTGCCATGCTTCCGGCGCGCCGACCTGCTTCGTGGTCTGGTCGAGCGCGACGTGGACCGGCCGGTCGAACTTCAGGCGTGTGCCGGACTTGGCGCTCATGTCGAGCGAACGCCAGAACTCGCGCGCCTTGGCCTTCTCGACGTGGACGCCGGAAGCGTTGAGGCTGCTGATCCTGGTGTGGGCGCTGGCGGAGAAGCCGCCGGTCAGGAGCACCGGGACGGTGGAGGTGCGGTCGTCGGCCTGGCCGGTGCGGACGAGCTCGGTGACGTTGAAGAGCGTGCGTTCGACCGTGCCCGAGGTCAGCACGCCCATCGCGTCGGACGGGTAGACGAACAGGCCGTCAGGTGTCGTCATGGTGTGGAAGATCGGCTCTTCGCCGTCCCGGGGTGCGGCGTGGATCTGGGCGAGCTTGCGGCCGTCGAGGCGTTCGGTGTAGTCGACGACGTCTCCGGTGATGAGCGTGATCCGGTGCGAGGCCTCGGATGTCTGCTCGGGTGGTGCTGGTGCCGCGGCGGACGCGGGTGGTGCGACGAGCGTGGCCGCGGCGATGACAAGTGTCGCCAGGTGTCGAATCACGGCGCCCTCCTCCGGTGATCAGGTCACAGCAGGATGAGGGGCCGCAAATCGTTGGGAAACAGGCGGAAGCAATGATCACCCTCGTCGCCGGCGAACCGCTGCCCGACGAGATGGCCGCGAC
>NZ_JBEXPJ010000100.1:0-31593 GCF_040611995.1 Lentzea sp. NPDC006480 | reverse complement strand
CGGCCACCTCACAGAGTCGCAGGCGTTCTGGACGGTCGTCGGCACCGGAGTGCCTGGCGGCTATCAGCAGCGCCACCTCTGCTCCCACGTCCGGCTGGGCTGACCACGCCCGTACGGATCATCCAGACCGGTCCTTCAGCGACCACGGACGACCTGTTGGAGACCCTCGGCGGAGATGACCACCGCGAGGGTCCACAAATCGCAGGCGTGAATCGCCCAGCGGGCGTCGACGTCCAGGCGAAGACCGAGCTGTTCACAACCGGTGGTGGCCTGAGCAGTTCGTCATGGTCGATGCCGTAGGGATAGTGCACGACGGCGACCAGCCGTCCCTTGCGATACCAGTGGTCAGGATGGTCCAGGCCGGCGAGCGTGCTCTGCCCCTCGGCGCAGTGGCGATCAAACGGGTTGCCCGCCTCAGGACATTACGATGGCCCGCCAAGTCCTCACTCCAGACCGAAGGTCACTCTTCACCCAATATTCCGGACACAACCTGTGGAGGACCTTCCGAGAACTCAGCTTCAACAAAATCAGTGGTCCCACTAAAATCGACTTTGTCAAATTTGGCGGCACCGCGAAACTTTACTCCAGAAAAAACCGCATCGCCACCGAAGCGGGTCTCGTCAAAATCAGCAACGCTACCAAACTGCGCGTTTCTGAAACCCGCCCTCCCCGCGAAATCCGCCTTGTTGAAGTAGGCGCCGCGCACAAACTCGACGCCATCAAAATGGGCATCGTCATGAAACTCTGCCCGATGAAACCCGGCTCCGCCGAACTCCGCTTTCTGAAATCCGGTACTGCCGACAAATTTCACATCATTGAACGTGGCACGGTCGATTCGACAGCGATACAGATCCAGGCCGATCAGGACCGCTCCAGAAAAGTCGAGATCGATTTCGCGCCAGAACTTCGGATTAACCGGCGCACCTTGCACGTCAACATCGGGCCATAAGTGGCTAACGAGGATGTCCTGTGCCGCAATTCGAACTTGCCGTTCCTCTGCAAGTTCTCGACTCAGTGAATTATTCTTCAGTTCCGCCGTGGGTCTATTCATAGGGTCGCCGTCTTTCCCACTTCGGCGCGCGCGCGAATCCTTACCTGGAGGCGGCTCAAGGGAGTCGTAGGGCATGCGCAGGTATGCGCAAATTACGTTCACGACGGTCTGCCTATGCCCTTCGTTGTCTTGAGCGAGACGTTCTAGCGCGTATAGGCCACCCAACCTGACCGGTGCCTTGTCGGCCCCTAAATGTTCGACCGCCTTGGTGTATTGCTCGGTCACCTGCCGATTCGCGGCGTCCAGCTCGGTGTGCGCTTGTGCATCCAGACGAGCCCGCAGGTCCCGCTCCGCAGTGCGCTGCCGGCGCACCCCTAGGTACAACGCGAACAGGGCACCGCCGCCAGCGGCAATGCTCAACGCGATCTTCACTGCATCCAGTTTCGCCGTGACAAAGTCCTTGCCATCAAAAGGTTTCCCCGCGCGGGCCAGCTCGGTTACATACCGATCCAACCAGGCCCACGCCTGCCACGCCGCGATCCCCGCCAGGGTCATCAGAACGACCAGCCCCAGTGCCGGTACCAGCCACGGCAGCTGCTCACCATAGGACGAGGGCGGGCGGAACCAGGAACGCAACCGGTCCAGTGCGCGGTGCCGGCGGGGACGCGAGGGAACTGTCATGCCTTTACGTCGCGCAAGCGTCGCGGTGCGCTACACCGCGAAGAAGCGCCACGAGTCCGCAGCTGATCTTGATGACGGCGTCGTGAGATAGTCAGGAATGCCCAGCTCACGCAAGGTCAACATGTCACACGCGGCGAGAACCTACAATCGTCGTAGCTTCCGCACGATTTGAGGTTGACAGGGGCGAGCGTGCCGGTGCTCGCTAACAGCCCAACCGTCCTGAGCGCCGCTAGACGAGCTCGCACGGCACAGTACGGACACCTACCGCCTGTCTCCACGCGTAGCGCGGAGACGTAGCGGTGCGACACTCTCATGTGACTGATCAGGATCAGGGGCATCGGAGCACGGTGATCGCGGCTGCCCGATGGGGTGTCACTGGCTTAGCTGCAGCGGCATGGGTGGCCACGGAAGCCAGATGGATCAACTGGCCCGCAGCAGGGACGTGGCTGGCCCAGCACAAAGTTTCCCTGGGCTGGGCCACGCTGACTGTGCTGCTGGCGAGTTGGGCCGCGTGGCGCGCGGCACCCCGCCGCGTGGTCGACGGACTGACCCGATGGCGCAGTCGACCCGGCGGTAGCACTTCGACGGCGACGCAGCCGCCATTGAGCTGGTGGATGGTGGTGGCCGCCGCGGTGGTGGTCGCCGCAGTGGCATGGGGCGCGACCAAAGGTCTATTGCACGTGGCCAACGCGGCGAAGGACCCGGCGGCTGCGCAAGTGGAGGCGATCAAGACCGGCTTGAGTATCGCTGCAGGCACCGGCGGGGTGTTCGCCCTACTGCTGGCGGTGCGCCGTCAATGGCACCAGGAAGTCAGCACCGCCACCGACTCTGCACACCGGGAACGGGTGGCGGCGAGCACCGAGGCCGACGCCGCCGCCCGGCGCGTTACCGAGCAATACACCAAAGCCGCCGACCAACTCGGCTCGGACAAGGCGCAGGTCCGACTGGCAGGCCTGTACGCGCTGGAGCGACTGGCGCAGGACAATCCCGATCTCCGTCAGACTATCGTCAATGTAATCTGCGCTTATCTGCGGATGCCCTATGTGCCACCACCCGTTCATAGGCACACCAAACGCTCGTTGTTGTCACCCGAATCCTGGCGCGCCAGATCAGCCAAGCCAGATCCAGGAGCACAGGAGGAGCTAGAGGTCCGCACAACAGCACAGCGAATTCTTTTCAGCCATTTGACCGACACGCGCGACGACGCAGAACGACTCACCACCCGTCCGCATCCGCATCACTGGGCGGAAATGTCCATCAACCTGTCGGGAGCGACGCTTGTCGACGCCGATCTCTGGTACGCAAACTGCTTTTCTGTCGACTTTACTGGAACGATATTCACGGGCAAAACCTCGTTCTTCTACGCAAAGTTTGACGACATTGCCAAGTTCGACAAGGCAACTTTTGAAGGATTCACCTCGTTCGTTGGAGCAATCTTCAACAGACACGCCTGGTTCAAAGGAACATCGTTTTCAAAAGGCGTCGCCCTAGCTGGAGCCACGTTCAAGCAGCAAGCAGTCCTTTACGACACATCATTCTCTGGACATCTAGGCCTTAAACAATTGAGGTTCGAGAACGACATCTTCCTCCAAGATCCGGCGTTTGAAGATAACTACAAGGAGTTTGATCAGACTATAGTTTGCAACTTGACTGCAAACTTTCACCTGCCGGACGGATGGCAAGTGAAGGATAGGGGTGACGGAACTGGCTATCTGGCACCCGCACCCAAGATGGCCCTGCCGGAAGCAGCGAGTCGACTTCAGGCAATAAAGGACACTCTACTGCAATGGATGCACGATCTAATCTAATGCTTGTTGGTATTCGCGAGAGCGCACGCTCATGCTCGTGGTGCGGACGCTTCACCCGTCTGTCGATCACGTTGCTCGCGTAGCGGATCCATCGGAGGGATACGAGGATGGTGGCATGAGTAAGCCCGCTGCAACCTCCACAGGAAATAGCGCTCTGTCCGCCGCTGAGCAGCTGTGGAGTGTTACGAGATCAGGCGCTACCTCCGCTCGCGGATACCACTACCAGGACGTCGTTGGCGCATGGTTGTGTGGGCGAGTTCTCGCTGGTCACCTCGAAGTGCACCGCATCGTTCCGGAGAGCTTGGAGGATCTTTCATGTGAGGGTGACCAGGCATGCCACATCCAGGTGAAGTCTCGACAGGAGCGGGTTGGGGACTTCACGCTGGGGCAGGTCGCTCGGTTTCTCCTAGATCTGTTTGATCACCACGTCCAGCGGACGCAAGCTGGTGCACTGGGGCAACCGATTCTCGTGCTTGAACGCCCGGTGGCAGGACACCTGCTTGATCTGTGGGGTCAACCAATCGCAGGCCTGCCCGCTGATCACGATCTGCGAGCGGCCTTGCACCAACTCGCGAAGGCGCAGCGTCGCGACAAGGACGAGATCGAGCGGATGTGCAAGGTCTTGAGCGTCTATGTGTTGCCCTGGCATGCCGCTGCTGTGGAGACACGTGACGCGGTCTCCGCTCGCCACGACCTGTTGCCGGCCGCGGCCGAGCCTGGAGTTCTAGCCTTGCGCGACGCGATTGCCGAATGCGTCGATGCGAATGCCGCAGCAGGGTGGGATAGCCGAGCCGGGCTGGATCGCACTCGTCTCAATCACATCGTCACGGATGCAGCGGCGCTGGTTGATCGGAACTCCCTTGAGGAGGCTATACATACGGGCGCAGTTGAGCCTGTTGATTTTGATCGCCCGTTGCATGCACCCGCCTTCTACGAAGGCGTCGACGTGCAGCCAGGACACATCGCCGCAGGACTGCCTGCGCCGCGGCCGGCCACCACAGGCCAGGTTGTGGAGGCAATCGATCGAGGCAAGGCAGTGCTCGTTACTGGGCCGTCAGGCGTTGGCAAGTCGACCGTCATGTGGGCTGCTGCGTACTCCACGAGACACATCCTCTGGTACCGGGTTCGGCGGCTTCGTGACGAAGACGTCAACTCTGTAGTTCGCCTCGCACGGGCTTTGCACCCTTCGCTCCGGTCACCAGTTGGCTTCGTTGTCGATGGACTCGGGCTCGGGATGACGGCGGCGTGGGACGCACTGCAACAACATCTGGCTGGAGATCCAGGCGTGGTACTGCTGGGGTCAGCACGCACTGAAGACACCCTGGCGCTACGGTCCTTGTCTGCTTGCACAACCGTGGCAGTCAGTCTCGACGAGAGTGTCGCTGAACAGATCCACAATGGACTGCTGACCGCAGGAGTAACTACCGTTCCTCACTGGCGTGAAGCCTATGAGAACGCAGGAGGGTTGACCCTCGAATACACCTATCTGTTGACGCAAGGACGTCGGCTTGCCGACATCATCACCGAGCAGGTGAAGCGCCGTGTACTGGAGAGACGCGACCTCGAACTCAAGATCATCGCGCTAGTAGCGGTCGCCCACCGCTGGGGTGCCGATGTCCCGATGCGCGCGGTCCAAAGACAAGTCGAAGCGAGCGATGCAGACTTCCGCCTGGCTCTGGCCAGGCTCAACGACGAACACCTGGTGCATGTGTTCGGCACGCATGTGGCCGGACTACACCAACTTCGATCCAAGGCACTGGCCGACGCTGTGCATGCCATGCCGCCGCCGGTGCTGGCGGAGACTGTCGATAGCGTCGTTCAACTACTAGACGATCACCAGCAGCAGCCTTTTCTCGCCAAGGCACTGACCGAGCAGGCTGCACTGGACAACGCGGTCGTCGATCGCGTTGTCGTCGAGCTGACCCGGCGGCGTACTCCGGCCGCCTTTGTCGGTGCGTTGCAAGCGCTTCGCATCGTTGACTTTCACAGGCGGGCGGCCGACTGGGCACGTGTGCTCGAACGCTGCAACGTGCCGCCAGCCCTCCGCGCCATCACGTTGCAGTGGGCCATGTTGGGCATGGATCTGCCGCCGCAGGTGAAGCCAGAGGTCGCCGATGCCGTAGCCGCGATCACGCCCGATGCTAGAGAGAAAGCCTCACCACTGCGCGACGCCGTAGTCAGCCGCCTCGGGTCACTCATGGCAGCACAGATTCTCGCTGATTGCTCAAATGCGGTCGAGGCGCAACGGTTTCTGGCTGTGCTGGTGGGAATCCCCACTGACATCTCCTCGGAGATCGCTTTGACCGTCCCCGGCTCACGGCTCAGCGATGTCGCTGTTGATCTTTCGGCCGATGCAGTCGGTGACCTGTTGAGCTCCGCTCGGCTTGTATCAAGCGAACTGGCGCACGCCCTGTCCGCGGCGCTCTTCGACAGAAGCACGATCTTCGACAAGCTGCGGGCGTACGCCCCCTGGCTGACTGAAGCATCTGTGATCGAGAGAGACACTGAGCACGTCGCCTACGCCCGGCTGCTGCACATTTCCGATGAGGCGCAGCCAGATTTCGAACACATGACCCGCTCCTTCGCCAGAGTGATGCTCCGATGCCTGCCAGAGTGCGAGCGCATCGATATGCAGGCCCTGTTGCCAGGAGGTCTACCGATCCGGGTCGGCGACCACACCTTCGCGGCCTTTGGTTTTGGTCGCCACAACGACCATCCACCCACTGCAGTTGCGTGGAACCGCATGCGGTCACAGGTCGCGGCGTCTGCAATGAGTGCGATGGATCCGACGACCCGCGCACACACGGCCTGCGTGCTCGTTCAAGAGGCAGCTCACTATCTGGACGAGTTGACGCGGGTCTGGTGTACCGCCCGCGAGCGCACGGCGGACAGGCAAAGCTTGAACGCCCGGCAGGCGGCCCTGAGCCGACAGGCTAGCGAGCTGACGTTGCCGGTCGACCGAGCGGAATTGTTCGCAAGCTCCGCTGACAAGACAGCTCAAAGTCATCACGACAGTCTGCATTCCCTCATTGAGGGCCTTGTCGACAACCTGACGCCCCGCTTGGCCGCAGCGGCGCCTCGGTGGTCCTCGCTCGCCGGATATGTCGGCGGCACCTTGCGAGAGTGCGTCGCCGAAGTTCGCGAGCTCGAGCAGTGGGGCCTAGTCGGCCAAGACTCTCCGGTCGAACTCGAGCGCCTAGATCGCCTACTGATCGATCTCCACGCGACACTGGCAGAACTTGCATGGGGCGAACTCTTACCCCAGGCCATAGTTCGAGAAGCTCGTTCCGGCGACTACAAACAAGCATTAGCTCGTGTCGCCGATCATGCGCGCTCCCTGTCCACGAGGCGGGCCGTGACACGACGTGACGTTTTCGTAGGAGCAGCTCGCAGAGCCGGCCTGTCGGTGCACCTCGTCACGCGGTCCCCCCAGAGCCCTGATCCGGTCTACTGGCCTGCGATCGAGACCGCGGTGGTGATCGACCTCGTAGAGCTAACCCAATGGCCGGAGATCCTGCTCACGCTTCAGGATCTCCTACCTCACGATCCCGCAACCGAGGGCGGTCGGCCTGCGATCCTGATCGTTCCCGCTGTTGATGACCAACCAATCCCGCGCATGGCCCACCAACTGGTCTCCGACAAGTTGTGGCCAGACACAGGCCCTGGTTATGCCAGCTGGGCCGACGCCTTGCCACCGCCACACCTCACGCCGCTGACCGATGCCGCGGTCGAGGCGCATGAGGCTCTGCGATGCCTCTCCGGCCTCGCCGTGTTTACCTCGTACCGGGAGCCTCATGCGCACCAGGAATCGTTCGCTCAGCAGCAAGCCGAGCGCTACCAACGAGCGCTCCGCACGATCGACACATTACAACCAGCCGACTCGGTCATTTCGGAGATCGTCAGCTACCTCACGTCGACAGCCCAACGCGTGCAGGCAGAACTAGACAGCGGGCCGTCGACCGATGAGCACCGCTACCTGTTCTCAGTTGGTGTTGCGCACGGCGCCACCGGAACACCGACCGAGGACTGGTCCAGTCTGAACGCCCTGCTGGCAATCTGCCTACAGTGGGATGTCAATCCTGACGCAGCTGCCCGCATGCTGGAGCAGGCGTGACACTCCCCCAGCTTCCCTCCCGCAATGTCGCCGTCAACCCTTCGTGCTGACCCGACGTGGCCATCTGCCAGCCGCTTTGCCGTGATGGTAGGAACGTCTCCTGCCACCGAAGTCCCATCACCTGCCGAACGAGCCGCAGGTCTGCCACCCGAAAGTCGAATCACATGGAGCGCCAAGGGTGACTTCGCCTCAACCTCAAGCCGGTCAGCTCGGCAGACCAGGCGCCGCACAATCAGAGCTGCTCATCCACTTCTGTGCCCGTCCGGAGGGACGCCCGCCCACCCCACGCGTTCCTGAGGACATCGCGCAACTGTCCTCAGAGGAACGACTCGACAGGATCTTGTGGGAACAGCGCTGGCTTGGGTTCCCTCCCTGGGGCGCCGACGCCGACCAGCCAGCGGTCTGTTTCTCCGAAAGTCCTCGTGACCACTTGATCGAGCTGCTATCCAAGCGTCGCTGGCCGCCGTGGGGCGTAGTGGTCAAGCGTCAGTGGGTCTACGACATCGGCGGCGGCCCTGTGTGGTACGCCCGATCAGAGCAGTTCGACAACCGAACTCGAGCGCAAAGGCCGTGGTTGGTCAGGTTGGACGCAGACCCCGCTCGCTGGTCGGATTGGACTCATGAACGTGAGTGGCGCGTACCGGTCCAACCGGTCAATCCTGTCCTGTCTTTCGAAGCCGAGGCAGTCGTGGCTGTTCTGGTCGGTAGCCCGGATTGGGAGCCGACCCGCATCGACTACGAGGTCGAGACCGGTCACTTGATCAGTGGCGCGACCGGCATGTACAGCGACCCAGGGGACCCTTACGCGTACCCGGAGCTGACGACCGTCAGCGCGTTGCCATCGGCCTGGACTTCGTCAGCCCACTGGTATTGGGACGCAGAAGCCGGCGTTTTGAACCAGACGCCATAGAGCAGAAGCTGCGTTGAGGACCTGTGTTGGGGCACGGTCTTGCGGATTCGTGACGCGTACGGCCCATGCTCACCGGGACAGTGAACTCGGCCCAGCGGTAGCGGTCGGAGGTGAGGTGCCAATGGACGTACCCCTGCAGGTAGTGCAGCAGTTACGGCCGCTGCTCGCCGTTGCCCAGGTCGAGAATCCCGGTGATAGCCGGCCACTCCCGATTGAAGGTGTCCACATAGGAATCCATGTCGCTGTGAGGTGTCGGCCGCCCGCTTTGGCATCCTCTGTCTGCCACTCGAAGATGCGCTAAATCGTCTGATATCAACCGTCTCGACACCGGCTGCACGCTCACTGACACCGCAGCAGGAGTCAGATTCGGACATCCTAGGCCGAGCCACTGCACGAGATCATGTGTGTCCAACGGTGGCCGGAGATCATCGAGGGCGGCCGATCGGGTGGGGTGCGGGAGCCGTGATCCGGAACCGCCGCGCGGTGAAGCTCAGCGCACCGGTGCGTGTGGTCAGTTCCGGGAACGACTCGGGCCAGTCGAGGATCTGGAACGAGGCTGGGCTGATCGTGGCGCGCATCGCCGCCAGGGCGAAGGTCAGCCGCGTGTCGACGATGCCGAACGCCGCCATCGGCACCACCAGCGGCATCGCGACACGCGTCGTGGGCTGCGTAGTCGCGGTGACGGTCCAGCCTCGATCATCGGTCACCTGCACTCGCTTGTCCTGCCAGTCGAACGTGGCCAGACGTTTCGGCAGGCCCCAGATGTGCTGGCCGCCGAGTTGGGAGGCGGCTTGATCGCGCACCGACAATGACACCCTGGCGGCCAGATGGCACATTCGTCGTAGCGGGTCCGCGTGGTGAGGCAAGGGGGTCTACACGGCCGCGCACACCTTGGCCGCCACCTCACTCCGGACAATCTCCACGAGTTCACGCGCCCGGTCCGCGCCGATCTCCAACTCCCTGCGAAGTGCATCCGCCGAGATCGGCCGCCGATGCCGCGCCCAGTGCCTGATGTCGCCGGGGACCTCGAACCGGTGCAACGTGCCGCTGGCCGGGCGCCAGTCGTTCGCGGGGTCCTCGGCGTACAGCCGGACCTCGATGGCGTGCCCCTGCGGTTCTGGGGTGCTCGTCGGCAGTTCGGCGCCCTCGGCGATCCTGAGCTGCCATTCGACGAGGTCCACGCCGTAGACGAGTTCCGTGACCGGGTGCTCGACCTGCAGCCGGGTGTTGACCTCCAGGAAGTGGAAGTCCTCGCCCTTCAGCATGAACTCGACGGTGCCCGCGCCGACGTAACCGATCGACTCGGCAGCCGCCGTCGCGGCAGCGAACAAACGCTTGCGGACGTCGCCGGTGACCGCCGGGCTGGGCGACTCCTCGACGATCTTCTGGTGCCGGCGCTGGATCGAGCACTCGCGTTCGCCGAGCGCCCACACCGTGCCGCGGGTGTCCGCGAGGATCTGCACCTCGACGTGCCGCGCGTGCTCCAGCAACGGCTCGCAGAACACCGTCGGGTCACCGAACGCCGACTCGGCTTCCCGTCGCGCACTGGCCAGAGCGTCGGCGAACTCGGCTTTCTCGCGGACGATCCGCATACCCCGGCCGCCACCGCCCGCGGATGCCTTGATCAGCACCGGGAACTCGGTGACCGTCTCGGGGTCGAGTTCGGGCAGCGTCGGCACACCGGCGGCCGCCATCCGCTTCTTCGCGGCCACCTTCGAGCCCATCGCCTCGATCGAGTCCGGTTCCGGACCGACCCAGGTCAGGCCCGCGGCCTGGACCTTCCTCGCGAAGTCGGCGTTCTCGCTGAGAAAGCCGTAGCCGGGGTGGACGGCGTCCGCGCCCGCCTTCGTCGCCGCTTCGACGATCAGGTCGGCGCGGAGGTAGGTCTCGCTCGGCGTCGCGCCCGGCAGGTTGACCGCGAAATCGGCCTCGCTGACGTGCGGCGCGTTCGCGTCCGGGTCGGAGAACACCGCGACCGTGCGGATGCCGTTCGCCTTGCAAGTGCGGATGATCCGGCGGGCGATCTCGCCGCGATTGGCGATCAGGAGAGTCTTGATCATCTGGTCACATCCGGAAGACGCCGAAGCCGTCGGCGCCCTTGATCGGTCCGCTGTGGACAGCGGAGAGGCAGAGGGCGAGCACGGTCCTGGTGTCGCGAGGGTCGATCACGCCGTCGTCGTAGAGCTTCCCGGACAGGAACGGCGCGAGCGACTGCTCCTCGATCTGCGCCTCGACCATCTTGCGCATGGCGGCGTCGTGCTCCTCGTTGTACTCCTGCCCCTTCGCCATGGCGGCCTGTCGCCCGACGATCGAGAGCACGCCGGCGAGCTGCGCGGGTCCCATCACGGCCGACTTGGCGTTGGGCCAGGTGAACAGGAACCGCGGGTCGTAGGCCCGGCCGCACATGCCGTAGTTGCCGGCGCCGTAGCTCGCGCCCATGGTGATCGTCAGGTGCGGCACCTTGCTGTTGGACACCGCGTTGATCATCATCGAGCCGTGCTTGACGATGCCGCCCTGCTCGTACTGCGCGCCGACCATGTAGCCGGTGGTGTTCTGCAGGAACACCAGCGGGGTGTCGCTCTGGTTCGCGAGCTGGATGAACTGGGTGGCCTTCTGCGACTCCTCGCTGAACAGCACGCCGCGCGCGTTGGCCAGGATGCCGACCGGGTAGCCGTGGATCCTGGCCCACCCGGTGACGAGGCTGTTGCCGTACAACGGTTTGAACTCGTCGAACTTCGACCCGTCGACGAGCCGCGCGATGACGTCCCTGGGATCGAACGGAACCCGCTGGTCCTCGGACACGATGTCCAGGATGCTGTCGGCGTCGTACAGCGGTTCCTCGACGGTCGCGGGTTCCGGCCCGAGCTTGCGCCAGTTGAGCCGCGCGACGACCCTGCGGGCGAGCCTGATCGCGTCGGTTTCGTCCTCCGCCACGAAGTCCGCGAGGCCCGACGTCGCGCCGTGCATCGTCGCGCCGCCCAGCGACTCGTCGTCCGCGTCCTCACCGGTCGCCATCTTGACCAGCGGCGGGCCGCCCAGGAACACCTTGGACCGGTCCTTGATCATGATCACGTGGTCGGACATGCCCGGCACGTACGCACCGCCGGCCGTCGCGTTGCCGAACACGGCCGTGATCGTCGGGATGCCGGCCGCTGAGAGCCTGGTGAGATCGCGGAACGCGCGTCCGCCGGGGATGAAGATCTCGCTCTGCGTAGGCAGATCCGCTCCACCGGACTCGACGAGGCTGACCAGCGGCAGCCGGTTCTGCAACGCGATGTCGTTGGCCCTGAGGCTTTTCCTGAGCGTGTAGGGGTTGGACGCGCCGCCGCGGACCGTCGGGTCGTTCGCGACGATCACGCACTCGACGCCCTCGATCCGCCCGATCCCAGTGACGACCGAAGCGCCAACAGGGAAGTCGGTGCCCCACGCGGCCAGCGGTGACAGCTCCAGGAACGGGCTGTCCTCGTCGATGAGCAGCTCGACCCGTTCGCGCGCGAGGAGCTTCCCGCGCTTGTGGTGCCGCTCGACGTACTTCGGCCCACCTCCCGCGAGCGCTTTCGCGTGCTCGGCGTCCAGCCCCGCGATCTTCGCGAGCAGCGCCTCCCTGTTGCCCATCAGGCGAACCCCAATCGTCGTGCCGCGAGCTCGGTCATCACTTCACTCGCCCCGCCCCCGATACCGAGGATGCGGGCGTCCCGGTAGTGACGCTCCACTTCGGACTCCCGCATGTACCCCATGCCGCCGTGCAACTGCACCGCCGCGTCCACCACTTCACCGCACGCCTGCACCGCCGCGTTCTTGGCGAAGCAGACCTCCGTGATCACGTCCTCGCCCCGGTTGACCCGCGCCGCGATCTCCCGCGTGTAGGTGCGCGTCAGGTCGATCCTCTGCGCCATCTCCGCGAGCTTGTGCCCGACCACCTGCCGCTTGATCAACGGCTTGCCGAACGTCTCCCGGTTCCGCGTCCACTCGACGGTCAGGTCGAGCGCGCGCTGCGCCGTCGCGTACGCCTCGACGGCCATCGTGATCCGCTCCACCTGGAACTGCCGCATGATCTGCACGAACCCGGCGTTCTCCGCGCCGACGAGGTTGCGCACGGGCACCCTCACGTCGTCGAAGTGCAGCTCCGCGGTGTCGCTGCAGTGCCAGCCCATCTTGTCGAGCTTGCGCCGGGTGAACCCGTCCTCGATCACCAGCAACGAGATGCCCTGGTAGCCCGGCTCCCCGGTCCGCACCGCCGTCGTGACGAAGTCCGCCCGGTACCCCGAGGTGATGAAAGTCTTGGTGCCGTTGACGAGGTAGTGATCGCCTTGCCGGACGGCCCTGGTCTGGATGTTCGCGACGTCCGAGCCCGCACCGGGTTCGGTGACCGCGAGGCTGCCGATCTTCTCGCCCCTGATCGCGGGCTTCGCGAACCGATCGATCAGATCCTCGTTCCCGGACTGCCAGATGTGCGGGATCGCGATGCCGTGCGTGAACAGCGCCGCGACCAGCCCGCTCGACCCGCCGGCCTGGATGATCTCCTCGGTCAGCACGACCGAGTCGAGCAGGTCGCCGTCCTCGAACCCGACGGCCAGCAGCCCGATTTCGGCAGCTTTCTTGTGCAGCTCGCGCGGCACCTCGCCCTGGTTCTCCCACTCGGCGAGGTGCGGGACGATCTCGTTGCGCGTGAAGTCCCGGACGAGCTGCCGGAGATCCTCGCGCTCGTCGAACAGGTCCTTGGTGATCACAGCAGCGCCTCCGGAATCTCGACTTCCCTGCTGCGCAACCACTCACCGAGCGCCTTGGCCTGCGGGTCGAACCGCGTGCTGCTGGCCACGCCCTCCCCCAGCAACCCGTGCAGCACGAAGTTGAGCGCCTTGAGATTCGGCAACTCGTACCTCGTGACCTGGCCGGCTTCGGGCAGCAGTTCCTTGAGCTTCTCGGTCGTGAGGAAGCTGTTGAGCCACTCGTAGGCCTGCGGGGTCCGGGTCCAGACACCGAGGTTCGCGTCCCCGCCCTTGTCGCCACTGCGCGCGCCGACGATCGTTCCCAGGGGCCTCTTCACAGCAACACCGCCTTGGCGCTGACCTCGTCGCGGTTCACGTACGCCGCCTTGTACACCCCGAACGGCGTGCCATCACTCGGCGGCGCCGTGACGTGGAACCCGGGATAGCTCGCCAGCGCCAGCTCGATCGCTGCCCGGCTGAACCCCTTGGCCCGCTTGGGATCCGCGGTCTTGATCGTCACGTGCAGCAACGCACTGGCCCGCTCCTCGGTGTCCGCGTCCTGGTGATCGGTCCGCGCGAGCGTCCACGTCAGCCCCTCGTCCCCGATGGCCGCGTGCAACTGTCGCTTGACCAGCTCGGCCTTCGCCTCGACATCGAGTCCGGTGAGGACGAACGTCGTGGCGTTCTTGAAGCCGCCCAACGTGTTCAGGCACACCTTCAGCGTGTCCGGCGGCGGACTCCCCTTGACGTCCTCGATCCGGACACCTCTCGGGTCCTGGGTGAGCTTGATCGTGTCGAAGTGAGTGGTGACATCGGGCCCCGGGTACTCCGGCGCCCCGATCTCGTAAAGCAGCTGTGCCGTAACGGTGTCGACGGTGACCGCCCCGCCAGTGCCGTCGTGCTTGGTGATCAGGCAGGACCCGTCCTCGTCGATCTCCGCGATCGGAAACCCCGGCCTGGTCGCGTCGATCTCGGTGAAGAACGAGTAGTTCCCGCCGGTCGCCTGCGTCCCGCACTCCAGCACGTGTCCGGCAACCGTGGCTCCGGCAAGCCGATCCCAGTCGTCGCGCGCCCACCCGAAGTGCGCCGCGGCAGGCCCGACGACGAGGCTCGCGTCGGTGACCCGCCCGGTGACCACGACCTGGGCACCCTGGTTCAGGCACTCGGCGATCTCCCACGCGCCCAGGTACGCATTGGCAGTCAACGCTTCCGGGAAGCGCGCCTTGAGGTCGTCGCCCGTGACGTACCCGACCTTGGCGTCCAGCTTGCGGGCCAGCCCCTCGGGGTTGAGCCCACCGGCGTTGACCACGATCTTGACGCCCTTGTCCAGCGCCAGCCCAAGACAGTCCTCCATCTGCCGAAGGAACGTCTTCGCGTACCCCAGCGCGGAGTCCTTCATCCGGTCGCGCCCGAGGATCAACATGGTCAGCTCGGCCAGGTAATCGCCAGTCAGGACATCAAGCTGCCCGCCTTCGAGCTGCTCGCGCATGGCCGACAACCGGTCACCGTAGAACCCGGAGGCGTTGCCGATCCTGATCACCGGCCACCTCCGGGCGGACCCGCGAACGCTTGCGCGATCGGCACCCACTGCTCCGCCACCTCGCCGACTGCCTCGATGGCCAGCTCCTTGCGGTTGCGGCGTTGCGTCACCAGCCACGCGAAGTCCAGCGCGGGCCCGGTGACCCGGTTCTCCGCGCCCTCCGGCCCCCACGTCCACACCTCGCCGGACGGTCCGGTCAGCTCGACGCGCACCTCGGCGTCCGGCACCGCCAAACCGTTGAGCAGGAAGGCGAAACCCATCGTCCGCACGCCGATGTGGCACACGTGCCGAATCCGCGCGGTCGGCTCCCGCACCACACCCAGGGCGTCGTAAACGTCCTGCCCGTGCGCCCAGGTCTCCATGATCCGCGCGGTGGCCATCGAGGCCGGGCTCATCGGCGGGCCGAACCAGAGGATCTTGCCCGAGGCCGCGGCCAGGCGCTCCCGCAGCACGGCACGGCTGTCCCGCCACAGCTCCAGCAGGTTCGGCAGCGCCGCCGCCTCGGCCGCGGTCCGGTCCACGATGTCGCCGGTCAGCGGTTGGGCCTTGAAGGACTCGGGATCGGTGATGGCCAGGATCGCGGCCTTGTCCGTCCACATGAGATGGCCGATCTGGTGGCCGATCGTCCAGCCCTCGGCCGGTGTCGGCAGGGTCCAGTCGTCCGTGCCGGCCACGAGTGAGTCGAGCTCGCGCGACTCGGCGTCCAGGTCGGCCAGCAGTTCCGTGATCACAGCTGTTCCTCCAGCATCCTCGCCCAGTAGCGGACTACGTGTGCGCGGCGCTTGGCGTCGTCGGACAGCTGGTTGGCCAGGGCCAGGCCGCGCACAAGATCCAGGGTTGCCTGCACGGCGTCCTTCACACCCGGCCGCGTGTCGTCCACGTCGAGCAGCTCCAGGGCCAGGCCGTAGACCTCGCGGCCCAGGCGGGCCTGCAGTTCCAGCACCAGGCCGCGCAGCTCCGGGTCGGTGCGCGCGGCCACCCACAGCTCCAGGGCCGCGGTGAACAGGTCGCTCGCGTGGAAGTCCGCGATCAGCTCCACCACGGCGTGCGTGGTCTTCTCCGTCAGCCCAGCGCGGCGCTTGAGCACCTCGACGCTCTCCGCGCCCACGTGCTCCACGGCCGCCGCGACCAGCTCGCCGCGCGTCCGGAAGTGGTGCAGCTGGGCGCCGCGCGACACGCCCGCCCGTTCGGCCACCTCCGTGGTCGTGGTGCCTGACCAGCCACGTTCCACCAGGCACTCGACCGTCGCCTCCATCAGCTTCCGCTTGGTCTCGCGGCTGCGGTCGGCCTGGCGTTGCCTCGTCTCCACGGGTCCGAGTGTTCCGGCCCACAAACAAACAGTCAAGCCTGCTTGTAACTGCATCCTGCTAGCGTCCGCAGACGATGAGCACTGTTGATCGCCTCAGGGCCGCGGGCTGCGTGTTCGCCGAGGAAGAGGCCGCACTCCTGCACGAAGCCGCCGCCTCGCCCGAGCACCTCGAAGAGATGGTCACCCAGCGCGTGACCGGCCTGCCGCTCGAACACGTCGTCGGCTGGGCCGAGTTCTGCGGGCAGCGGATCACGGTCACCAAAGGCGTGTTCGTGCCGCGCCACCGCACCGAACTGCTGGTCGACCTCGCCACCGAGCTCAACCCCGGACTGGCAGTCGACATGTGCTGCGGATCAGGCGCGGTCGGCGCGGTGCTCCAGCGAAAACTCCCCCACGCCACCATCTACGCCGCCGACATCGACCCCGTGGCCGTGGCATGTGCGCGCAAGAACCTCACGAACGTGTTCGAGGGCGACCTGTTCGACGCACTGCCCGCGCACCTGAAAGGCACCATCGACGTCGTGGTCGCCAACGTGCCGTACGTGCCCACTGGCGACATCAGATTCATGCCGCCCGAAGCTCGCGACTTCGAGGCCCAGGTGGCTCTCGACGGCGGCACGGACGGCCTCGAAGTCATGCGACGAGTCGTGAACCAAGCGAGCAGCTGGCTCAGGCTCGGCGGCCACCTGATGTGCGAGACCAGCGAGCGCCAGGCAGCCGCGGCGCTCGGCATCTTCAGCTGCGGGAGCTTTCAGGCCAGGCTGGTGACCAGCGAAGACACCACTGCCGTGATCGGGCAGCTGGGCAAGTAGCCCATCAGTCCGTACAATGTACGGTATGTCGTACGACGAGGTCATGCAGTGGTTCGCGCGCTGGGACGAGCTGGCAGTACAGGGCGACGTCGAGAAGATGGCCGACATGGCGCTGTTCCCGATCAACACGGTCACCGACGGCTCGGCGACGTCGTGGGACCGGGAGCGGTTCATCAACGAGATGGGGGCGCAGCTCGGCGGTGACGTGCGGATGGAGTCCACCAGGACACCGCACTTCATCAACGACAACCTGGTCTTCGTCATCACCGACGGAACGATCAACGGGATCACCGTCCGCTACGGCGACCTGCTCACCAGGGTCGACGGGGAGTGGAAGTTCCAGACGATGGTTCAAGGCGGCTGGGCTTAGGGGACCGGTCCCTGGGTGTCGACAGCAATCTGGTGATCGACACCCAGGGAGGAACCCTTGTTCGCAGTGACCCTCGCCCTCGTCGCCGCCGTCCTGCCCGCGCCACAAGGCAGGACGCTGACGGTCGGGCCAGGCGGCCAGTACGCGACACCGCAGGCAGCGGCCAACGCGGCACAACCAGGCGACACAGTCGAGATAGCACAGGGCACCTACGGGAACGGCCTGACGGTCAAACGCGACGGCATCACGTTCCGCGGCAACGGAAACGTCACCATCAAGCCCACGCTCACCATCAACGCCGGCAACCTGACCTTCGAGAACCTCACCTTCCAGGGCTCCGACAGGTTCGGCGTGTACGCGGACGGCCGGAACAACCTGGCGTTCCGGAACCTGAGGATCAACGGCTCGCAGGACGGCGGCCTGGTGCTGCTCAACACGTCCAACGTGCTGATCGACGGCTGCGAGATCACCGGCACGAACGCCCGCGGCACGAAGGCCGACCACGAGGCCATGTCCATCGGGCACGGCTCGCGTGACGTCGAGGTCCGCCACTGCAACGTGCACGACAACGGCGAAGAAGGCATCGACGTCAAGTACACCGAGAACGCCCGCGTGAAGATCCACGACAACATCGTGAGCAACAACCGCGGCCCCAACATCTACGTCGACTCGGCCACGCACGTCGAGATCTACAACAACATCAGCAGCGGCACGAAGAACGAGACCAAGTCCGGCATCGCGCTCGCCGTCGAGGACTACGCCGAGCACCGCGTGCTCGACAACGTCAAGGTGTACAACAACATCTCGCACGGCAACGCGCAGTCCGGCCTGAGCATCTGGGTGCAGTCGAGCGGCACGGTCAGCAACGTTCAGATCATCAACAACACGTTCTACGGCAACAAGAAGGGCAGCATCACGTTCGACGGCGACGAGTACGCCGGAACGAACATCTTGCGCAACAACATCTTCGAGCGCGCAACGAGCCACGAGGCGTTCCGGAGCGACCACAACCTCGTCGGACCGCCCGACGCGCGGGCGATCGACGCGGGTTCAGCGGACCTCGCGCCGGCGTTCGACATCGACGACCGTCCGAGGCCGCAGGGAAACGGGTACGACATCGGCGCGCACGAGCGGTAGAACTGAAGCATGATCGCAATGCAGTACGAGATCGCGTTGCCGGCGGACTACGACATGGAGATCATCCGTGAGCGGGTCCGCACCCGCGGCCACGCGCTCGACGACTTCCCTGGCCTGGGGTTCAAGGCGTACCTGATCCGCGACACGCAGTACGCGCCGTTCTACGTCTGGAACACGGCGGCGGGCATGGCGAACTTCCTGTACCGCGGCGGCGGCTTCCAGGGCATTCTGGCGAGCTTCGGCAGGCCTGTCGTCCAGCACTGGCCGGGAGTGGCGTTCCTGCGCGGCGACGCCACGAAAGCGAACTACGCGACGCGCGAGATCACCCGGCTCGCACCGGAGGCGAACCCGATCGACGTCGTCGGAAACCTGGCACTCGAGAACACGCCCGGCCTGCACTCGGCGGCCATCGGCGTGGATCCGCGCACGTGGGAAGTCGTGCGCTTCTCACTCTGGGAGGAACACCCCGGGGAAGAGGGTGTCTACGAAGTCCTCCACTTCAGCGAGCCGGAGCTCGGCAGCATCACAGCAGGGTGAGCTGTTCCTGGTCAACGCGCTGAGCCGGTACACCCACCGGCAGGGACCCGTCAGGCCACACGCCGTCGTCGTCGCCGGGCACACCGGTGACGGCGTCGGTGGACCGCCCGCGCGGCGCCAGCCCGTGCTTCTCGATCAGCGGAACCACGCGCGCCGTCAGCCGGGCGCGATACCGCTTGTCCACATAGGACCCGTTGCCGTACAGATACCGGTACGTCTCCACGAGATCCGGGTGCTCGCGCTTCAACCAGGCCGCGAACCACTCCCGAGCGCCCGGCCGCAGGTGCAACGGCAGCACCGTCACCCCGGTGGCACCGGCAGCGGCGATCTGCTCCAGCAGGAAATCGAGCTGCTCGACGGAATCCGTCAGCTCCGGCAGCACCGGCGCGATGAACACACCGCACGGCAACCCGGCCTCGCGCACCTTCCGCACCAGCTCCAGCCGAGCCGCCGGCGTGGGCGTGCCGGGCTCCAAGGACTTGTGCAGATCCCGGTCCATCAACGCCAGCGAGATCCCGATCCCGACCGGAACGACCTCAGCGGCCGCGGCCAGCAAGGGCAGATCCCGGGCCAGCACGGTCCCCTTCGTCAGGATCGAGAAGGGGGTGCGAGAGGCGGTGAGCGCTTCGATGATCCCTGGCATCAAGGCGTACCGCCCCTCCGCCCGCTGGTACGGGTCGGTGTTGGTGCCCAGCGCGACGTGCTCCTGCTTCCACTTGGGCGCACGGAGCTGACGCGACAGCACCTCCCCCGCGTTGACCTTGACGATCAGCTGCGTGTCGAAGTCGTGCCCGGTGTCCAGATCCAGGTACGAATGCGTCTTGCGGGCGAAGCAGTTGTGCGACACCACGCCGTTCGCGATGAAGTCCGACGTGCCGGTCGTGATGTCGTACAGCGTCATCTCGCCAAGTGGCTCAACGGAAACGACGCCCAGCGGCTGCTGCGACTTGATCGCCACCCCGTCGATGTCGCGCTTGCGGGTGATCGCCGGGTCGACGGTGTGGAAGAAGCGCAGGTTCTCCCGCAGCCCGCCACGCAGTCGCACGACTCGCACGCCACGACGGCGCTTGAGCTCCTCGATCGCGAAGTCGAAGTGGAAGTGCTTCAAAGCCAAGCAGATCGCTTCGAGCACGACCGCGTTGCGCGTCGACATCCGCAGGATGCTGCGCGAGCAGGTCCCCAGGTAGTCGAACGCACCGGCCAGGAATCCCTTGAGCCAGTCGGGGTTCGGGGCTATCTGCCAGTGCGCGAGCTCGCGCACTTGGTGCAGAAATCCCCTCCCCTCTCGCACACCGAAGTAGTCGAGATACTCCTGTGTGCGCTCCATGGCCTCTATGTCGGCCAAGGGGATCCGGAACTCGTTCTCGTCGTCGACCATCCCGCGCAGATACCCGCGCCGGTAGTCGTCGGTCACGTCGGGCTGCTCGACGAAAGCCCCCGTGCCCATCAGCTTGTTGCCGGTCGTGAGGTGCGGACGGCGCCCGGTTCCGGCCGTCTCACCCGTCACGTGCTTCCAGCCGCGGTCGGTCAGGAAGCGGTGGTCACCGGACGCGACGACCGACGTCCCGTCCTCCAACGTGAGTCGATACGCGAGCTTGCGCGTCTCCCAGTGCGCCAGCACGGTGGTCAGCTTGTAGCGGCGATAGTTGCCGACCAGTTCGGTGCCGTAGATCTCGTCGCCGGCCCGCAGTCGCGACAACGGCTTGGTGCGGCCGTTGCCCATCAGGATCGGGGTGTCACCGTCCATGCAGTACGTGCAGGCGTGTGAGCAGCCCCGATACGGGTTCACCGTCCAGGAGAAGGGCAGCGACGACCCAGGAACTCCGTTGAGCACGGATTTGGCGCGGACCTCGTGGAACACCACGTCCGCGAACTCAGGAGTTCGTACGCTGCGCACCAGTCCCGGTAGCCCCGGTAGTGCCTGCTGCGGCTCTGCCTCGAGTTTCTGTCCGTCCCATCGCACACCATCGATTCGAACACATGTTCGAACATCGGTCAAGGAGAGCGCGTGTCACCCATTGAGGTTGCAGGCTTCGTCACGGGCGCACTGTGCGTGTGGCTGGTCGCCCGCCAGAACCACTGGAACTGGCCCATCGGCATCGCCAACAACGTGGCGTTCCTGGTGCTGTTCTGGACCAGCGGCCTGTACGCGGACTCCGGCCTGCAGATCGTCTACATCGCCCTCGCGCTCTACGGCTGGTGGGCGTGGCTGCGCGGCGGTGACCAGCACAGCACCCTCGCGGTCACCCGCACGACGTCCCAGCAGTGGATCTGGCTCGCGGTCGCCGGCGTGCTCGGAACCGCTCTGCTGCACTGGATCCTGGCCTCCTTCACCGGCTCCACCGTGCCGTTCTGGGACGCCGTGACGACCGTTCTGTCGCTGCTCGCGACGTGGGGACAGGCGCGCAAGAAGGTCGAGTCCTGGTGGCTGTGGATCGCCGCGGACGTGATCTACGTGCCGCTCTACGCCTACAAGGACCTCTATCTGACAGCAGTGTTGTACGTGGGGTTCATGGTGCTCTGTGTAATTGGGCTGCGTTCGTGGACGCGGGACGTGGTGCGCGTATGAAGGAGTTCGACCACGCCCTGGTGCTCGGCAAGTTCTACCCACCGCACAACGGCCACCACCACCTGATCGAGACGGCGGCGTCACGCAGCGAACGCACGACGGTCACCGTGCTCGCCGCGTCCACGGAGCTGATCCCGCTCGAACACCGGGTGCGCTGGCTGACCGAGACCCACCGCGACACGCCCGGCGTGCGGATCATCGGCGACCTCGACGACCACCCGATGGACTTCGACTCCGACGAGATCTGGAACCTGCACGTCGAACTGACGCGCGCGGTCCTCGCCCGGCGTGCCATCGCGGACGGCGAACCGTCCCGGGCACCGGTCGACGTCGTGTTCTCCAGCGAGAAGTACGGCGACGAGCTGGCCCGGCGGCTCGGCGCGCAGCACGTGCTCGTCGACCTCGACCGGTTCACACACCCCGTCTCGGGCACCGCCGTCAGGACCGACCCGATCGCGAACTGGCACCACCTCGCGCCCGCCACCCAGCGCGGACTCGGCTGGAAGGTCGTGGTCGTCGGCGCCGAGAGCACCGGCACGACAACACTGTCGAAGCAGCTGTCCGACCACTTCGGAGCGCCGTGGATACCGGAGTACGGCCGCGAACACACCGAGCTCAAGCTGCAGTCAGCTGGAGCATTCGACCCAACAGCCACCGTGGACAGTCTGGTGTGGACGCTGGGTGACTTCGAAGACGTTGCCCGTGAACAGGAACGTCGCATAGCGCACGAAACGGCGCCTTTGGTCATCGCGGACAACGACGCGTTCGCCGCGACGGTCTGGGGAGAGCGCTACCTCGGTTTCCGGCCGGACATCTTCACCGGCACCGAGCCGGACCTGTACCTGCTGACCGACCACGAAGGCGTTCCGTTCGAACAGGACGGCTGGCGCGACGGCGAACACCTGCGCGAGTGGATGACCGGCCTGTTCGAACGCGAGCTCACGCAGCGCGGTGTCCCGTGGCTGAAGCTGACGGAGAACAGGTTCGCGGCGGCCGTAACGGCCGTCGAACAACTGATGAGGCAGGATGTCGCGCGTGGGTCACGGTCACGGGCACAGCCACGCGCTTAAGGACGAGGAACCCGCATCAGAGCGCGTACGCACGTTGCTGATGTGGCTGCTGGTGCCGTTGGCGCTGGCCACCCTCGTCGGCGCGGCGCTGCTCTACCCGTTCGGGCACGAGCAGAAGACCGGCGCCGCGATCGGGCTGCACCAGAAGCCGGTCGCCGCGGTCGTCACGGGCGTGGCGGAGAACTGCGGCGAGAAGTGCATCGCGGTGACCGTGCGGATGACCGACGGCGACGCGAACGGCCAGAGCATCACGATCCCGAGCCCGCACGGCCCCGGCGCGCCGCACTTCCAGCTCGGCGACGAGGTCGTGCTGTCCTATTCGGGCAGCCAGCCGCAGGCCCCGGAGTCGTACCAGATCGTGGACTTCCAGCGCGGCTGGTCACTCGTGATCCTGGCGGTGCTGTTCGCGGCGGCCGTGCTGCTGCTCGGCCGCTGGCAGGGGTTCGCGGCACTGGGCGCGTTGCTGCTGAGCTTCGTGGTGCTGGTGCTGTTCGTGATGCCGTCGATCCTGGCCGGCAAGAGCCCGCTGCTCGTGGCGGTGGTCGGTGCCGGGTTGATCATGTTCGTGGTGCTCTACCTCACGCACGGCATCTCGGCGAGAACCTCGACCGCCGTGCTGGGAACGCTGGTCAGCCTCTCGCTGATCGGCGTGCTGGGTGCGTTGTTCTCCGCTTTGGCGTCGCTGACCGGGCTCGACGAGGACACGATCAACCTCGTCACCGTGCTCGGCACCGACATCGACACGCGTGGGCTGCTGCTGGCGGGCACATTGATCGGCGCGCTGGGCGTGCTCGACGACGTGACCGTGACGCAGACCAGCGCGGTGTGGGAGCTGCGGCGCGCCAACGACAAGCTGACGTGGCGCGAGCTGTTCGCGGCCGGGTCGCGGATCGGGCGCGACCACATGTCGTCCGTGGTCAACACGCTCGTCATGGCCTACGCGGGCGCGGCACTGCCGTTGCTGCTGGCGATCTCGCTGGCCGGGCGGTCGATGGGCGAGATCCTGACCGCGCAGCAGATCGCGCAGGAGATCGTCCGCACGCTCGTGGGCAGCATCGGTCTCGTGGCGGCGATCCCGGTGACGACGGCTCTGGCCGCACTCGTCGCGGTGCGCCAGGAGGTCACCCCCACGGCCGCCCCGGAACCCGAACCGGAGCCCGAACCCAAGACCAAGACCGTGAAGCGCGCGAAACCGCAGCCGAAACCGCGGCCCGCGCGCATCGAGGGCGACCTCTTCACCGGCTACGACCCCGACAAGGGGCCGTGGGAACGTCCTAGTGAGCGAGCAGCACGAAGAGCAGCGCCAGCACGCCAGGCACCACCTGCACGAAGAAGATCTTCCGGCTCGCCGTGAACGTGCCGTAGATGCCCGCGACGATCACGAACGCGATGAACAGCACGGACGCGCCGAAGTCCTGCCGGATCAGCGCGTAGATCAGACCGGCGGCGAGGAAGCCGTTGTAGAGGCCCTGGTTCGCGGCGAGCGCCTTGGACTCCTGGGCGAACTCCGGCGTGAGGCCGAACGCCTTCTGGCCGCGCGGTGTCGTCCAGAGGAACATCTCCAGCACCACGATGTAGATGTGGATCAACGCCACCAAGGCGATCAGGATGTTCGCGATAACCTGCACTTAGGTCCTCCTCTGGACTAAGACACGCGATGAGACAATAGAGCAGTGGGAAGACAACGGCCCGACACCGAGGCGATCACCGAGTCGATCGACTCCGGCACGGCCGAACTGGTGCCCGACCTGGGCGGCAGGACCTCGTGGACGTTGCGCGTCAACGGAACCCCACAGTCTCATGTGGACCTGGACGACCCGACCTATCTGGAGTTCGAGTACGTCCGCCGCCTCGGCCATCTGATCGATCTGGTGGCGCCCTCCCGCGTGCTGCACCTGGGTGGTGGCGCGCTCACGCTAGCGCGCTACGTGGCCGCGACAGTGCCTCGCGCGTCTCAACAGGTCGCCGAGATCGACGCCGGCCTGATCGCGTTCGTGCGCCGCGAGCTGCCACCGCCCAAGGGCGTGCGGATCACCACCGGCGACGCACGCGCGGTGCTCGCCAAAACGCGCCCAGCATCTTTCGACCTGATCGTCACCGACTGCTTCGCGGGAGCGCGCACACCCGCCCATCTCACGTCGGTCGAGTTCGTCCGCCAGGCCTCGGCGGCGCTCGCCGGGGACGGCGTCTACGCGGCGAACATCGGCGACGGCAACGGCCTGCAGTTCGCCCGCGCCCAGTGCGCGACCGTGCGCTCGGTGTTCGAGCACGTCTGCGTGCTGGCCGAACCCGGCGTGTTCCGCGGCCGCCGGTTCGGCAACTTCGTGATCTTCGCGTCGCACACCGGGCTGCCGATGCAGCAGCTGATGCGCGCCACCGCGGGTGATCCGTTCCCCGGCCGCGTCGAGCACGGCACGGGGCTGACGAAGTTCATCGGTGGCGCGCCCATCACTACGGACGAGACCGCGACCCTCTCCCCCGCGCCACCTTCTGGACTCTGGGGGACCTAGTCGAGCGAGGTCACGAACTTCGAGACGGCGTCCGGATGGAGCTTCTGCGCCATCCGGCCGGACGGAGCCAGCGACCCCAGCCGGTACAGCGGTCGGTCGGCGGCGGCCAGCCCGCGCGCCTCGGCCCGCAGCTGGGCCACGAGCAGCTCGGAGAACACCAGACCGGGCGTGTCACCGCGCGCCGCCAGCGAGTCGGCCAGCCGGCGCAGCTGGTAGATGCCCAGCTCACGGCCACCGGTGCCGGCGTACATGGACAGCGCGATGTTGATCGCCTTCTTGCCGCCGCGCACGAACAGGCCGACGGTCCGCGCGCCGCGCAGGTCCGTGACCAGCAGGTCCAGCGTGTCAGCGGTGGCCAGGTCGACCGTGCGAGTCCCGAAGGCGCGCACGTTGACCCGCGTGCCCTCCAGCCACACGGTGCGGCGGGCCTCGGACATCGCCAGCAGCACCACCGGCACGGCGACGATCAGCGCGGCGATGACACCCGGCCACCGCCCGCCGATCAGGCCCACGATCGCGCCGAACGCGAGGGCGACCATGATGCCGCCGATCGCCACCATGCGGGCGCGCTTGCGGACCGTCGCCTTGTCCAGCAGATCGAGGGCCAGTTTGTCGTCCGCGCCCTTGTCGTCGGAGCTCACGGGGTCTCTCGCACCGCCTCGGCAACTCCCGCGACTGGCGCCGCGATCGCCGCCAGCGTCTCGGCAGCGTCCCTGGCCGACACCATCGTCTTCCCCACCGCCGCGACGACGTCGGCCAGCGGCACCGTCACCTGCTCGCCCGTGGCCAGCGTCTTGATGCCGATCTGCCCGGCCTCCAGGTCGCGCTCCCCGAGCACCAGCGCGAACTTCGCGCCGGACTTGTCCGCGGCCTTGAAGCCCGCCTTCATCGACTTGCCGCCGTAGACCAGGTCCGTGCGCACACCGGCCGCACGCAGCTCGCCGGCGATCGCCACCAGCCGGGCCCGCGCGGCCTCGCCCAGCGGCACGCCGATCACGTCGACGCGGCTGAACTCCGGCAGCACACCCTCGGCCTGAGCAGCCAGCAGAGCGCGGTCGACGCCGAGGCCGAAGCCCACACCGGACAACTCCTGGCCGCCGAGCTGCGCCATCAGGCCGTCGTACCGGCCACCGCCGCCGATGCCCGACTGCGCGCCCAGCCCGTCGTGGACGAACTCGAACGTCGTCTTCGTGTAGTAGTCGAGGCCGCGGACCATGCGCGGGTTCTCGACGAACTTCACACCCAGCTCGGTCAGATAGCCCAGGACCTGCTCGTAGTGCTCACGGCACGCGTCGCACAGGTGGTCCACCATCAGCGGCGCGTCGGCCACGAGAGCCCGCACGTCCGGCCGCTTGTCGTCGAGCACCCGCAGCGGGTTCAACGAAGCGCGCTGGCGGGTCGCCTCGTCGAGCGGCAGCTTCGCCAGGAACGCCTGCAGCAGCTCCCGATAGGCCGGACGGCAGTTCGAGTCACCCAGCGAGGTGATCTCCAGCCGGTACCCGGTCAGCCCGAGAGCGCGGAACCCCGCGTCGCCGACCGCGATGACCTCGGCGTCCAGCGCCGGGTCGTCCACCCCGATCGCCTCGATGCCCACCTGGTGGAACTGCCGGTACCGACCGGCCTGCGGAGCCTCGGCGCGGAAGAACTGGCCCGCGTAGTAGAGCTTCACCGGCAGCTGGCCGCGGTCGAGGCTGTGCTCGATCACGGCCCGCATCACACCCGCCGTGCCCTCGGGCCGCAGCGTGATGGACCGGTCGCCGCGGTCGAGGAAGGTGTACATCTCCTTCGACACGACGTCGGTCGACTCGCCGACACCGCGCGCGAACAGCGCCGTGTCCTCGAAGACCGGCAGCTCGACGTAGCCGTAGCCCGCGAGCTCGGCGGCTCGGGTCAGGGTTGACCGAACGTGCACGAAAGCGGCAGACGTCGGCGGGATGTAGTCAGGAACGCCTTTGGGTGCGGAAAACACGTCTCTCAAAGTCCTCGGTGCGGGGCGGCCGGAACGTCCTGCAACTGGAGCAGGTACGGGTTCGTCGCACGCTCTCGGCCTATGGTCGTCGTCGGGCCGTGGCCGGGCAGCACCACCGTGTCGTCGGGCAAGGTCAGCACCTTGTTCTGCAGAGACGACAGCATGCGCGAGTGGTCACCGCCAGGCAGGTCGGTGCGTCCGATGGAACCGGCGAAGAGCGTGTCACCCGAGATCACCAGGCGACCCCCTTCCTGCGCGCCGGAGCGGAACATCACCGACCCGCCGGTATGGCCCGGCGTGTGGTCGACGGCGATCTTCAGCCCGGCGAGGTCGAGCTCGATCCCGTCGTTGAGCGAGCGCACCTCGGACGGCTCGCGCATCTCCAGGTTGCCGCCGAAGAACGCGGCCGACTCGCGGCTGATGCCCTTGAGCGGGTCGGCGAGCATCTCGACGTCGTCCGGGTGGATGTACGCGGGGATGTCGTTGCCGTCGCAGACCGGCGTGACGGAGAAGGTGTGGTCGAAGTGCCCGTGCGTGAGCAGCACCGCGACCGGCGCGAGACGGTGCTCGCGCAGGGCCTGCTCGATCGGCTCGACCGCGTCCTGACCGGGATCGATGATCACGCAGGGCTCGCCCTCACCGGCCGCCAGGACGAAGCAGTTCGCCTGGAGCGCACCAGTCGGGAACCCGATCACGAGCACGAAATGACCTCCCTGTTCTAACGACAGCCTAACCACCACACAAAGCTCATATGCCCAGGCCCTAGACTCCCCGTCCGTCCGCCCTTTTCGCACTGAGTCCCTGGGGAGGGAGCACGTGCCCACCAACGAGCAGCGACGCGCGGCAGCCAAGCGCAAGCTTGAGCGTCAGATGGTGTACCGCCATGAGCGGGCCAAGAAGCGTCGCATCATCGCCGTCGTCTCGACGGTCGTCGTTGTTGCGCTCGTCGGAGGTGGTGTGTGGTGGCTCGCGACCCACGACTTCGGTAACGGCGACGCCGCCGCGTCGGAGACTCCTCAGAACGAAGCGGTGGACAAGGCGGAGAACATCCCCACCGCCCTGCACCAGATTCCGAAGCGCCCGCAGGCGCTCCCGGAAAAGGTGAACTGTGAATACACGAAGGGCCAGGAGCCGGCGGCCAAGGAGAACACGCCGCCCGCGAACGGCGAGCAGCCCGCCACCGGCACGGTCGGCGTCACGCTCGGCACCTCGATCGGTGACCTGAAGCTCAACCTCGACCGCGCGCTCGCGCCGTGCACGGTGAACAACTTCGTGAACCTGGCGAAGCAGAAGTACTTCGACAACACGACCTGCCACCGCCTCGTGGTCACCGGCATCCAGGTCCTGCAGTGCGGCGACCCCGGCGGCAACGGCATGGGCGGCCCCGGCTACTCGTTCAAGGACGAGGTCTACCCGGAGCTCACCTACGGCCGCGGCGTGCTCGCCATGGCGAACTCGGGCCCGGACACGAACGGTTCGCAGTTCTTCGTCGTCTACGGCGACGGCTCGAACCTGCAGCCGAAGTACACGATCTTCGGCACGATCGACGAGGACTCGCTGAAGAAGATCGACGAGGTCGCGAAGACCGGCACGATCTCGCAGCAGCCAGGCCAGGGTGACGGCAAGCCGAAGACCCCGGTCGACATCAAGTCGGCGCTGGTCGCCAACTAACTCTTCACAGAACGGAACGGCCCCGGGAGCAACTGCTCCCGGGGCCGTTCCGTTGTGCTGTTAAGTTTACTTGACAACCGATCTGGGGGGATCAATGGGGAGAACGAACAGGATCGCGGCCACCGCGGTCCTGCTGGCGAGCACGCTCATGGCGGCACCACCGGCGCAGGCCGACCCGCTGTGGCTGCAGCAGGACCAGCCGCTGGAGCAACGGGTCAACGCGCTCATGGAACAGTTGACGATCGAGGAGGAGGCCACGCTCCTGCGCGGCGTCTTCCAGCCACCCGGTGAACGGGTGGTCGGCTACGTGGCCGGGATTCCGCGCTTGAACATCCCGCCGCTGCGGCTCACCGACGGGCCCGCGGGCGTGCGGGACGGCGCAGAGGCGACGGCGTTCCCGGCGCCGGTCGCGCTGGCGGCGAGCTTCGACCGCGGCCTCAACGCCGAGGCCGGTGCCGTGATGGGCAGGGAGACCAAGGCTCGCGGCTACCAGGTGCTGTACGCGCCGATGGTCAACATCGTGCGCGTGCCGCAGGCGGGCCGGAACTTCGAGACCTACGGCGAGGACCCGCACCTCGCGGGCGTGCTCGGCGCGAGCTTCGTCGAGGGCGTGCAGAGCCAGAAGGTCGCCGCCCAGGTGAAGCACTACGCGGCGAACAACCAGGAGAACTTCCGCCAGACCGGTAGCTCCACAGTGGACGAACGCACGCTGCGGGAGATCTACCTGCCCGCGTTCGCCGCCACGACGCGGAACGCGTGGTCGGCGATGTGCGCGTACAACAAGGTCAACGGCCAGTTCGCGTGTGAGAACTTCCCGTTGCTGGGCGACGTGCTGAAGGACCAGTGGGGCTTCGACGGCGTGGTCGGCTCGGACTACCCCGCCACGAAGTCCGGGCTGCCCTCCGCACTCGCGGGTCTCGACCAGGAGTTCGGCGGCTCGAACTTCTTCGCCGAACTGGCTCCGGCGGTCCGCGACGGCCGGCTCGCGAAATCCGTTCTCGACGAACACGCCCGGCGCGTGCTGCGGATGATGTTCCGCGCGGGCTCGTTCGACGGTGACCCACGGCCCGCGATCGACCCGGCTGCCCATGCCGCCGTGGTCCGCAAGCAGGCCGCGGCGGGCGCGGTGCTGCTGAAGAACGAGCGGAACCTGTTGCCGCTCAACGCACCCCGCTCGATCGCCGTCTCGGGTGGGTACGCCGACCACCTGCACAGGGGAGGAGGCGGCAGCTCGGAGGTCGAGCCCTACCCGGCACACGCGGTGAAGCCGCTCGACGCGTTGCGCGCGCACTACCCCGGCCTCACCTACTCCGCCGGCTCGCCGATCATCCCCACCGCGGTGCCCGGCTCCGCGATCACCGGTCTGCGCGCGGACTTCTACTCCGGCACCACGCCGTCCGGCACTCCACTGAGGACGGTCAGCTACCCGGACGGCAACGCCCTCGACTTCAACTGGGACACCAGCGCTCCGGAGAGCGGTGTTCCCGCGGACGGCTGGTCCGCGCGCTGGTCCGGCACGTTCACCGCGCCCGGTACGGGTCTCTACGAGCTCGCGACGACGAGTGACGACGGCAGCCGCCTCCACGTCGACGGCCAGCTGGTCGTGGACAACTGGGGTGATCACGCGGTCAAGACCCGGCGCAAGCGGCTCACGCTGCAGGCGGGCGTGCCGCACCAGTTCCAGGTCGAGTACTACGACGCGGGCGGCAAGGCGGAGCTGCGGTTCGGCTGGTCCACCCCCGCCGCGCACGACCAGCTGGTCCAGGAGGCCGTCGCGGCGGCCCGCAACGCCGAGGTGGCCGTCGTGATCGTGGGCGACGAGGCGACCGAGGGCGAGGACCGCGCGTCCATCGACCTGCCCGGCAGCCAGGACGAGCTGGTCGCCGCCGTGACCGCCGCGAACCCGAACACGATCGTCGTGCTGGAGACCGGCGGCCCGGTGACGATGCCGTGGATCTCCTCCGCGCACACCGTGCTCGAGGCCTGGTACCCCGGAGAGCAGGGCGGAAACGCGCTGGTCGACGTGCTGTCCGGCGCCGCGGAGCCGTCCGGGCGGCTGCCCGTCACGTTCCCGGTGAACCTCGCGTCGACGCCCGTGCGCACGCCCGCCCAGTACCCCGGGGTCGACGGCAACCCGGACTACAGCGAGCGGCTCCAGGTCGGTTACCGCTGGTACGACGCGTCCGGCACGCCGCCGCTGTTCCCGTTCGGGCACGGCCTCGGCTACACGACGTTCTCCTACAGCGGGCTCGTTCCGACGGCTTCGAGCGTGTCGTTCGACGTGCGCAACACCGGTTCGCGGACGGGTTCGGCGGTGCCGCAGGTCTACGTCGGCTACCCGTCCGCCGCGGGTGAGCCACCCCGGCAGCTGCGCGGGTTCTCGAAGGTGACACTCGCACCGGGCGAGTCCCGCCGTGTCACCGTCGAGCTGGACCGGCAGGCGTTCGCCGTGTGGGACGCCGAGGACCACGCGTTCCACGTGCCCGGCGGCGAGTACACGATCTCGGTCGGATCGTCCTCACGGGACATTCGCCTGACCGGAACCGTTGCGCAGCAAGCATCTCGCATCCCGAACGGTGCCACCGGCGAGATCGTCGGAGAGGACGGCTGCCTCGACGTCGAGGGCGCCAACGACGCCGTCGGCACTCCGGTCGGCACCTGGACGTGCAACGGCACCGGCGCCCAGCGCTGGACGGCCGGCCCGGACGGCACGATCCGCGCGCTGGGCCGCTGCCTCGCGCTCGACGGCGCGGGCGCGCCGGTGCTGGGCGAGTGCACGACCCGCTGGGACTGGACTTGGTGCCGTTGTTGGAGGCCACGCCCGACCCGGTGAGCAGCCGCGTGTCACCGTTGGGGCCGTACTTGTCGATCGTGGTGCCGTTCAAC
>NZ_JBEXPJ010000099.1:0-31694 GCF_040611995.1 Lentzea sp. NPDC006480 | reverse complement strand
CCGGCTACTGCTACCGCATGCTCGGGTCCGGCTTCGAGGCCGAGGACGCCGTGCAGGAAACGCTCGTGCGCGCGTGGAAGGCGTACTCCAGCTTCCGCGCTCAACCAGGAGGAACACAAAAGACGAGGAGCAACAAGTAAATGACGGACATCGAGGTCCACGAGGCGACTGCCGTTATCGACAACGGCAAGTTCGGCTCGCGCACGATCCGCTTCGAGACCGGGCGCCTCGCGCGTCAGGCCGCCGGAAGCGTGGTCGCGTACCTGGACGACGAAACGATGCTGCTGAGCGCCACGACGGCGTCGAAGCACCCCAAGGACCACTTCGACTTCTTCCCCCTCACGGTGGACGTCGAGGAGCGCATGTACGCGGCGGGCCGCATCCCCGGCTCGTTCTTCCGGCGTGAGGGCCGTCCGAGCACGGACGCCATCCTCACCTGCCGCCTGATCGACCGGCCGCTGCGCCCGTCCTTCGTGGACGGTCTGCGCAACGAGATCCAGGTCGTCATCACGGTGATGAGCCTGAACCCGGGCGACCTGTACGACGTCGTGGCGATCAACGCCGCGTCCGCGTCCACGCAGCTCGCCGGCCTGCCGTTCTCCGGCCCGATCGGTGGCGTCCGCGTGGCGCTCATCGAGGGCCAGTGGGTGGCGTTCCCGACGCACGAGCAGCTCGAGAAGGCCGTGTTCGACATGGTCGTCGCGGGTCGTGTGGTCGACTCCGGCGACGTCGCGATCATGATGGTCGAGGCCGAGGCCACCGAGAACGTGATCGACCTGATCGGCGAGGGCGCCGTCGCCCCCACCGAGGAGGTCGTCGCGGCCGGTCTCGAGGCCGCCAAGCCGTTCATCAAGGTCCTCTGCGAGGCCCAGGCGCAGCTCGCCCAGGTCGCCGCCAAGGAGACCGGTGAGTACCCGACGTTCCCGGCCTACCAGGCCGACGCGTTCGAGGCCGTCGAGTCGTCCGCCACGGGCGAGCTCGCGCAGGCGCTGACCATCGCGGGCAAGGCCGAGCGCGAGTCCAAGCTGGACGAGATCAAGGCCGCCACGCTGGACAAGCTGGCCGAGCAGTTCGAGGGTCGCGAGAAGGAGATCGGCGCGGCGTTCCGCTCGCTGACCAAGAAGCTCGTGCGCCAGCGGATCCTGCGCGACAAGGTCCGCATCGACGGCCGCGGCCTCACCGACATCCGCGACCTGGGTGCCGAGGTCGCGATCATCCCGAGGACGCACGGTTCGGCGCTGTTCGAGCGCGGCGAGACCCAGATCCTGGGTGTCACCACGCTGAACATGCTGCGGATGGAGCAGCAGATCGACTCGCTGTCTCCCGAGACGCACAAGCGCTACCTGCACCACTACAACTTCCCGCCCTACTCGACCGGTGAGACCGGCCGCGTGGGTTCGCCGAAGCGCCGCGAGATCGGCCACGGCGCGCTGGCCGAGCGGGCGATCATGCCCGTGCTGCCCAAGCGCGACGAGTTCCCGTACGCGATCCGCCAGGTGTCCGAGGCGCTGAGCTCCAACGGCTCGACGTCGATGGGCTCCGTCTGCGCCTCGACCCTGTCGCTGCTCAACGCGGGTGTCCCGCTGAAGGCGCCGGTCTCCGGCATCGCGATGGGTCTCGTCTCCGACGAGGTCGACGGCAAGACCGAGTACGTGGCGCTGACCGACATCCTCGGTGCCGAGGACGCGTTCGGCGACATGGACTTCAAGGTCGCGGGCACCAAGGAGTTCGTGACGGCGCTGCAGCTCGACACGAAGCTCGACGGCATCCCGTCCGAGGTGCTGGCGGGGGCGCTGGGCCAGGCCCGCGACGCGCGCTACACCATCCTGGAGGTCATGGCCGAGGCCATCTCCGACCCGGACGAGATGAGCGCCTTCGCGCCGCGCGTGACGTCGGTCAAGATCCCGACCGACAAGATCGGCGAGGTCATCGGCCCGAAGGGCAAGATGATCAACTCGATCACCGAGCAGACCGGTGCCGACATCTCCATCGAGGACGACGGCACGATCTACGTCGGTGCGGCGGACGGCCCCTCGGCCGAGGCCGCGATCGGCATGATCAACGCGATCGCGAACCCGCAGCTGCCGAAGGTCGGCGAGCGCTTCCTGGGCACCGTGGTGAAGACGGCCGCGTTCGGCGCGTTCGTCTCGCTGCTGCCCGGCAAGGACGGCCTCGTCCACATCTCGAAGCTGGGCAACGGCAAGCGCATCGCGAAGGTGGAGGACGTCGTCAAGGTCGGTGACAAGCTCCGCGTCGAGATCGCCGACATCGACCAGCGCGGCAAGATCAGCCTGGTGGTCGTGAACGAGGACGCCGCCGAGGCGCCCGCGTCCGACGAGGCGCCCGCTGTCGAGGAAGCTGCTGCTGAGGCGGCTCCCGCGCAGTGAGTGCGACAGACAACAACGTGACGGCCGCGGGTGCATCCACCCGCGGCCGTCCGCGTACTCACACGTTGGGGCACCTCCAGAAGCCGGGCAGCACACGGGTGCTGGAGATGTCCGCGGGGATCGAGGTCCGGCGCAGCATGCTGCCCTCGGGTCTGCGGGTCATCACCGAGCGCATCCCGAGCGTGCGGTCCGCGTCGGTCGGGCTGTGGGTGCAGGTCGGGTCCCGTGACGAACGGCCCGAGGTGGCGGGTGCCGCGCACTACCTGGAACACCTGCTGTTCAAGGGAACGTCGCGTCGCTCGGCCGCGGCCATCGCCGAGGAGATCGACGCGGTCGGTGGCGAGCTGAACGCGTTCACCGCCAAGGAGCACACCTGCTACTACGCGCACGTGCTGGACGAGGACCTGCCGCTCGCGGTGGATCTGGTCTCCGACGTGGTGTTCGAAGCTGTGTGCGGCCCGCGGGACTTCGAGACCGAACGCGGTGTCGTGCTCGAAGAGATCGCGATGCGCGACGACGACCCCGAGGACCTGCTGCACGACGCGTTCATCGAGGCGTTGTTCGGCGGACATGCGTTGGGGCGCCCTGTTCTCGGCACCGAGAAGTCCATTCAGGACATGCAGAGGGACAACCTCTACTCGTTCTACCGGAAGCGCTACACGTTGCCGCGCATGGTGTTCTCCGTCGCGGGCAACATCGAGCACGCACACGTGATGCGGCTGGTGCGCAAGGCGATCGGTGATCGGCTGTCGCGGGAGGGCAGCGCGGTCGCACCTCGTGCGGGCCGGGCGCGCATCGCCGACGCCCGCAAGCTGGTGCTGCACACCGACGACACCGAGCAGGCGCACATGATGCTCGGCATGCGCGGCCTGGACCGCCACGACGAGCGCCGGTTCGCGTTGAACGTGCTGAACGCGGCCATCGGTGGCGGCATGAGCTCCCGGCTGTTCCAGGAAGTCCGCGAACGACGTGGCCTCGCGTACCAGGTGTACTCGTCCGTCGGCCTGTACGCGGACACCGGCACGTTCGCCGTCTACGCGGGCTGTCAGCCGGACCGCCTGGGGGAGACCGCCGGCGTGATCCGCGAGGTGCTCGTCGACGTGGCTCGTGGTGGGCTCTCCGACGCGGAAGTGGCGCGCGGCAAGGGACAGCTGCGCGGTGCGCTCGTGCTGGGCCTGGAGGACACCAGTTCCCGGATGTCGCGCATCGGCAAGTCCGAACTGAACTACGGCGACCACCTGAGCGTGGAGGACACGCTGGCGCGCATCGATGCCGTTTCCGCGGAGGAAGTGGCGTTGCTCGCACGTGAGCTGCTGCGCAGGCCCGTCGCCGCGGCCGTGGTCGGGCCTTACGATCACGCCGACGATCTCCCGGACCAGGTACACGAGGTGATTGCATGATTCGCGTCGGAGTTCTCGGCGCGCGGGGCCGCATGGGTTCCGAGGTGGTCCGCGCGGTCGAGGCCGCGAAGGACATGGAGGTCGTGGCGGCGATCGACGCCGACGACCCGTTGTCCTCGCTCGTGGACTCGGGTGCGCAGGTCGTCGTCGACTTCACGCACCCCGACGTGGTGATGGGGAACCTGGAGTTCTGCATCGCCAACGGAATCCATTGCGTCGTAGGCACTTCCGGGTTCGACAACGAGAAGCTCGCCGCGGTTGAGGCGTTGCTGTCGGACAAGCCCGAGGTCGGTGTGCTCGTGGCGCCGAACTTCGGCATCGGCGCCGTGCTGCTGATGCGCTTCTCGGAGATCGCCGCCCGCTACTACGAGTCGGCCGAGATCATCGAGCTGCACCACCCGCGCAAGGCCGACGCGCCTTCGGGCACGGCGGCGCACACGGCTCGGCTGATCGCGGCGGCCCGCGAGGGCATGGACCCGATGCCCGACGCCACCACGCAGGAGGAGCCGGGCGCGCGCGGCGCCGTCGTCGACGGTGTGCGCGTCCACTCGCTGCGGATCTCCGGGATGATCGCGCACCAGGAGGTCGTGTTCGGTGGCGAGAGCGAGACTTTGACGATTCGTCAGGACTCGCTGCACCGCACCTCGTTCATGCCCGGTGTCGTGCTGGGCGTGCGGGAGATCGTCGGTCGTCCCGGGTTGGCCGTCGGTCTCGACAAGTACCTCGACCTGTGAAGGTCCGGATCACCGTCGGGGTGCTGATCGCGGCCCTCGCCGTCTACTTCGTCCTGCTCACCGGTCGTGCAGTGGCTCTGCTGCAGACCGGTGAGCTGGTCGGCATCCTGCTCGGCGTCGGCGTGCTGATCCTGCCGCTGCTGGGCGTGTGGCTCGTGTACTCCAACCTGCGTTTTGGCTGGGAGACCGAGAAGATGGCCCGCGAGCTCGACGCGGACGGCCTCCTGCCGGACGTCTCGCACCTGCCGCGCCGGCCGTCCGGCCGGGTTGACCGGGACGCGGCCGACGAGTGGTTCGAGGAGCGCCGGGCCGAGGTCGAGGCCTCGCCAGAGGACTGGCGGGCGTGGTTCCGGCTCGCCTTCGCCTACGACATCGCGGGCGACCGCGGCCGGGCGCGCGAGACGATGCGCAAGGCCATCGAGCTGCACTCCTAGATCAGGATCTGGCCTTCACCGCCGTCGGCGAACAGTTCGCTGCCGGTGGCGAAGCTCGACTGGCTCGTCGCGAGGACAGTGCGGCCGCGACGATCTCCTCGGGCCGTCCCATGCGGTCGAACGCCACGCGGCTCTGCCTGCCATGGTCGAGTGAGGGGTGGCGGTGGTGCGGGGCGAATGTTCGACCGCTGCAGCCCGCCGCGTCAGACCCGCCGCCTCAGGCCCCGCCGCCTCAGGGCCGCTGCCCAGGGTCGGCGCAGGTCGCCCGGTCGGGTGAACAATGTCCTGAAACGTTGTTACCAATCCCTCGCGTACGAGGAAGCGCGCGGGGGAGCGGTCCGGGGTTGTGCGGTCCGGGGTTGTGCGGTCCGCCGACACGGTGGATGTCACGCAGCACCGATGAGGGCTGTGGCGGCGGACGTAGCGCAACGCCCGTGAGGACTGTGGCGGCCGGCCTCGACCAACCGCCGCCTCGGCTCAGTCGCGGACGACGGCGGCGATCAGTTCGGCCGCCAGATCTCCCTTCTGCACCACCAGAACCTCCTCCAGCCCGAGCCACTCGGCCATGTGCTTCAGCTCGCCGGCCAGCTCAGCTGCGACTCGCGGCCGGTCGACGCCCTCCTCCGCCCACGCCGACTGCACCCGCAGCACCCCGGCGGCCCGGTCGGCCTTGATGTCCACGCGGCCGACCAGTTCGCCGTCCAGCAGGAACGGGAACACGTAGTAGCCGTGCACCCGGCGCGGCTCCGGCACGTAGATCTCGATGCGGTAGCGGAAGCCGAAGATCCGCTCGGTGCGGGCCCGTTCCCAGATCAGCGGGTCGAACGGGCAGAGCAACGCACGGCCGGCCACCCGGCGCGGCGCTTTGGCGTCGACGTGGCGGTAGGCGATGCCGCGCCAGCCGTCGACCGTCACCGGCTCCAGCACGCCGTCCTCCACCAGCGACGCGACGGCGGCCTGCGAGCGGCGCGGGTCGAGGCGGTAGTAGTCGCGCAGGTCGGGCTCGGTGGCCACGCCCAGGGCCACGGCCGAGCGCGACACGAGCTCGCGGGCGCCGGACTCCGGCGTCCACTTCTGGGCCAGCACGTCGGACGGGATGACGCGCTCGGTCAGGTCGTACAGCCGCTCGAAGCTGCGGCGTGTGCCCGTGGTCAGCACGCCCACGCCGAACAGGACCTCGCACACGCGCTTGACCTCGGACCAGTCCCACCACGGGCCCTTCGACCGGCCCGAGTCGCCGACCAGAGCCTTCTCCAGTGCGCCGGCGCCGATCGGGCCCAGGTCTTTCACCGCGGCCAGGACCTCGTCGACCAGCTGCGGTGAGCGTTCGAGGATCGTCTGGTAGTTCTGCCACCAGCCGCGCTTCTTCGCGCCGGAGTGGAACAGCGGCCAGTCGCCCACCGGCACCAGGGAGGCCTCGTGCGCCCAGGTCTCGACGAGCATGCGGGGCTTGCGGGCGGAGTGCGTCCACGCCGCCTCGTCCAGCAGGGAGGGCTCGTAGGCACCCAGGCGCGAGAACAGCGGCATGTAGTGGGCGCGCACGGCCACGTTCACCGAGTCGATCTGCAGCAGCTGCACGCGCGACAGCACCCGCTGCAGGTGCCTGCGCGTGGCCGCGGCGGGACGGAGGTCGGTGAAGCCCTGGGCACCCAGGGCGATTCGACGGGCCACGTCCGCACTCATCCTCTGCACGTCGCCGATGTTGCCACGCACCCCTGACAATTCTCGGACACCCCATCGATAAGGTGCGGTTATGGCCGACGCCGGCGTGCACCTCGCCACCCCTGCCGATCTCGCGGAGATCATCCGCATCCACCGGGAGACGTGGCGGCTCGCCTACGCCCAGCTCCTGCCGCAGGAGGTGCTGGACACGCTGGACACCGAAGAGGCGTGGTCAGGTGCTGTCCAGCAGGGAGCGGTCCTCAAAGCCGTCGAAGGCGAGTGGATCGTCGGTTTCGCCGTGGCGAGCAAAGCTCCCGACGACGAAGTGGCCAAAGCGGACGGGTCGTTGCCGGAAGACGCCGACACCACCGCGCTCATCAGCGTTCTCGTGGAACCGCGGTGGGGGCGACGGGGGCACGGCACCCGGCTCGTGGCAGAAGCAACGAAACGCCTGAGCGAAGCAGGTGCGACCAGAGGCATCGCGTGGGTGCCGGAAGCCGACCAGGCGTCGCGGAACTTCTACGAACGGCTCGGCTGGTCGGGTGACGGCACGGTACGCACATTGGACGCAGGCGGGCGTCCATTGCGCGAAGTCCGGATGTCCGGCCCGCTGGCGGTCCGACTCGACTCCTGAGAACTGTGTAGCCTCGGCCAGGTGTTCGGCTTGGTTGGCCTCACCTTCGGGGTCGCGCTCGGCTCGGCACTCATCCCCTTCATCAGCGTTGAAGCCTGGGTGGTGGGTGTCGGCGCGCGGTGGCCCGGTGTCTCGTGCTGGCTCGTCGGCCTCGTGGTGGCGGTGGCCCAGGTGCTCGGCAAGCTGCTGTACTTCTACGCGGCACGAGGCGACATCAAGCTGCCCAACTGGTTGCACCGCAAGGAAAAGACCAAGCCGTCCAAGCTCGACCGCTGGTTCGGGCCGGGCACCCGGATGCACCGGTGGGGCGACTGGATTCACGTGAAGTGCAAGGCGCACCCGAACTGGATGGCGGGCACGCACGCGGTCAGCGCGCTGGTGGGCGTCCCGCCGTTCATGGCGACGAGCGTCCTGGCCGGGCTCGCGGGCATGTCCACGGTGATGTTCGTGGCGACCGGTCTGGTGGGCCGCTTCGCGAGGTTCAGCTTCCTCGCGGCTTCACCGGCCATGGTCATGGCCTGGTTCTAGCTGAAGAAGATCGACGCCGTCACGGAGAAGGCGATCAGGAGCGCGGCGACCGTGACCCGGGCTGAATCAAGCACGTGTCCGAAGTTATCGAGCCTTCGCCGATGAAAGCCAGGCGCAAACGGGTGAGAGCCGAATGATCTGGCTCTCATCCGCCTGTTTCACGCCCGATCATTCAAGTACGAGAACACCTTCGGGCAGTCCGGGAAGCTCGTACGAGTGCCACATCGGCCGCCAGTTCGGCAGCTCCAGCATCCGCTTGAGATCCGCGAACCCGCTGAGCCAGCCCAGCCACGGACCCCAGGGCGGGGTGGCCGGGTCGAACCCGCTCTGCACGAACGTCAGGTGCGTCTTGCCCTCCGAGCCCTTCAGCTCCCAGGACGTGACCATGCCCTCCTGGAAGTCCAGTGCGAAGTGCCCCTCGTCGAGCGCGATGATCTTCGCCGGGTGCGGGTTGTCGTCGAGGCTCCCCATCGCCCACCGGCCGCCGACGTGCGGCTCGATCTCCATGCGCGCCCCGAACCACCGCGCGAACACGTCCGGGTCGGTCAGCGCGTTGATGATCGCCGCCGGCGTCGTCGCGATGTCGAACTCGAACCGCTGCTCGGGCGTCGTGAAGTCGGCGAACCCCAGCACCGGCCGGCCTTCGACGTGCTCGACCAGGTTGCCCAGCACCAGCGGCCAGAACGTCTGGAGGACCTCCGACTCGTCGTCGCCCTGGCCCCACGTCGGGTACGGCGACTGCGTCATCGCGACCAGCGTCTCGCCGTCACGCTGCTCCACGCCGAGTTCGACCGTGTACTCGGTGCCGTAGAGGAACCACGTGAAGCGCACTGACGTGTCGTCGGAGCCCAGCAGCTTCTGCCGGCCGCGTTCGCCGTCGGGTGTGTAGCGCCCCCAGAACTCGTACTGACCGCCCTCCAGGTCCACGTGCGCGTGCTCGGCCAGCCACACCCGCAGGTCGTCCGCGGTGGTGAGGGCCTGGTGGACCCTCGCGGCGGGCGCGGAGGTGCGGACGCGGACAGTTCCTGTGCTCATCGGTTTTCTCCCTTGGGATAGCAGGCGAGCGCGATGCGGAACGCATCCCCTTCCGCGCCGCCGTATCGGGTGAAGAGGTCCTGCAACGTCGTCTGCAGCTCGCTCAGGAACTGCGCGCGGTCTTCGGGCCGAACGTGGATCTCGCCGGACACGCCCACAGACGGCAGTTCGGAGTCCCGGTCCAGCGCGGCGACGTCGACCTGGATCTGCTCGGCGAGGTCGACGAGGTGGCCCAGCGCCAGCTCGTCGCGCGACCCGAGCCGGCCGACCAGCCGCGGCGACAGCCAGTACGAGCGCGCCACGGCCTGGTAGAGGCCTTCCTGGACGCCACGCACCTTCCGTTCCGCGACCTGGGTGGCCAGACCGGCCTTGACCAGCTGTTTCACGTGGTAGTGCACGCGTTGCGGCGTCTGGTCGAGCACCTCGGCGACCTCGGTGCACGAGCGCGGCGCGGCGAGCTGCCGCAGCACCTCCACGCGCTGCGGCTTGAGCAGGGTCTCGGCCTGCTCCATCCGGTCCAGATAGATCACGTCTCTCATCGCAAAAACAACTTTGAACGTTCAAAACAATTTTGTCAATCACGCGGACAACTATGGGCTGACATATATTGAAATCTGTCAGTCCATCGGGCAGGCTGGATCTCACCGAAGAGACAGAAGGAGTTCGGCAATGCAGAAGCGTCAGCTCGGAGCCACCGGCCCGGTCGTGTCCGCCATCGGTCTGGGCTGCATGGGCATGTCCAACGCCTACGGTCCGGCCGACCGCGACGAGAGCATCGCGACCATCCACGCGGCGATGGACGCGGGCGTCACGTTGCTCGACACCGGTGACTTCTACGGCATGGGCCACAACGAGATGCTCATCAGCGAGGCGATCAGGGGACGCCGCGACGAGGTGCAGCTCAGCGTGAAGTTCGGCGGGATGCGCGACCACTCCGGCGCGTTCCTCGGGTTCGACAGCCGCCCGATCGCGGTCGCCAACTTCCTGGCCTACTCGTTGGAGCGGCTCGGTACCGACCACGTCGACATCTACCGGCCGGCACGGCTCGACCCGTCCGTGCCGATCGAGGACACCATCGGCGCCATCGCCGAGCAGATCGAGAAGGGCACGGTCCGCCACATCGGCCTGTCCGAGGTCGGCGCGGAGACCATCCGCAGGGCTCACGCCGTCCACCCGATCGCCGACCTGCAGATCGAGTACTCGATCCTGGATCGCGGAGTCGAGCGGGAGATCCTGCGGACCACTCGTGAGCTCGGCATCAGCATCACGGCGTACGGGGTGCTGTCGCGCGGCCTGATCTCGGCAACGCCGCCCGCCATCGGTGACGGTGACTACCGCGGCCACACGCCCCGGTTCCAGGGTGACAACCTGACCCACAACCTCGCGCTGGTCGAGAAGCTCAACGAGATCGCGGAGAACAAGGGCGTCACCGTCGCGCAGCTCGCGATCGCCTGGGTCGCGGCACGCGGTGAGGACGTGGTGCCTCTCGTCGGCACGACCAAGCGTGCGAGGCTGAACGAGGCCATCGGTGCCGTCGACGTGACGTTCACCGACCGGGAACTGCAGGAGATCGAGGCCGTTGTTCCTGCCGGGGCCGCTGCGGGCACGCGGTACGCCGCGGAGCAGATGGCCATGCTGGACAGCGAGAGGTGAGTGACGTGGCGGAGGCGTTGACCGGGGAGGCGATCCTCGCGGCGACCGAAGAGGTGCTGCGCAGGTACGGGCCCGCCAAGGCGACGGTGGTCGACGTCGCCAAGGCGCTCGGGGTCAGCCACGGCAGCGTCTACCGCCACTTCCCCACGAAGGCCGCGTTGCGCGAGGCCGTGACGCGGCGCTGGCTCGACGCGATCCACGTCGAGATGGAGTCGGTGCTCGACGAGAACGCGAGTGCCGCAGACAACCTGCGGGCCTGGCTGCAGCACCTGTTCGACAAGAAACGGCGCTCCCACACCGAGGAACCGGAGCTCTTCGCGACGTTCCGCGTGCTGGTGAGCGAGAGCTGCACCATCCCCGAATACCACATCGAACATCTTGTGGGTCAGGTCGCGCGCATCATTTCGGCGGGAGTGGAAACCCAGGAGTTCGTGACCGACGACGTGCGCAGGACGGCACAGGCGGTGTGGGACGCGACGGACATGTTCCACCACCCGGCCCACGCTGCGGAGTGGGGGAATCCTCACATTCAGACAGCTTTCGACGCCGTCGTCTCACTGGTCATCGCTGGACTGCGGTACAACCGAATGCCAAGTGCCGCAGGCGATGCTTGAGGGTCACGGAGGTGAGCGGTGCCGCCTGACGAGTGGATCGATCTGCTGGGAGCGCCGGAACGGCGTCCGGACCCAGTCGACTGGGACGCGGTCAAAGCACGTGCGGGCACGGCGTTGCCCAGCGACTTCGTGCATCTCGCGGAGGCCTATCCGCCGCTGATCGTCGGCGGTTACGTGCGGATCCTGCACCCGACCGCGCGGGCCGGGTTCATGAACTGGATGACACAGGCGCCCAAGATGCTGCGTGCGCTGCGCCGGCAGCCCGGTCTGCGCGTCCACCCGGACTCGCCCGGCCTGCTGCCGTGGGGCATGACCGTCAACGGCGACCACTGCCTCTGGTACACCCGCGGCGAGCCGGACGAGTGGACCGTGATGATCACGGACATGCGGCAGCGCTGGTCGTACGACGGCAACTTCTCGAGCTTCATCAGGAAGTTCCTGACCGGCGAGATCCGCTGTCCGCTCTTCCCGGACGACGTCCCCGGCGGCTCCAAACCATTCCAGGAGCCCTGATCGCCCGCTGCTCGCTGCACGCGGGGCGCCTTCGTGTGCTCCAGCCAAACGAAAGCGCCCCGCGTGCCTCCTAACCCGACCCCCCGGTCAGCTTGTGGCGGCGGTCACCAGGGCGTTGCCGCTGCCTGTTCGGCCCGTGACGGTGAGGGAGGCGTCGCCGAGCGGCTCGGACGAGACCTCGAAGTCGCTGCGGGCGTTGCCGGACGTCGACACCAGGTCGATGCGGGCGAGCGTGCCCTGGCGGACGCCGACACGGATGTTGCCCGATCCGGTGCCCAGCTGGATCTCCCCGGACGCGGCGTCGGCCACGGTCAGGTCGCCGCTGCCGGTCCGCACCTGGACGTTGCCGTGCACCGCGCCCAGCCACACGTCGCCCGTACCGGTGATCAGCGTGGACGTGCCGCCCACCGATGACACCTCGACATCGCCGCTGCCGGTCTTGGCCTTCAGCGACGAGAGCATCGTGCCGAGGCGGACCGTGCCCGCGCCCGAGTTGACCTTGGCCTCGCCGATCGCGCGGTCCGCCGAGACGCTGCCCGTGCCGGTGTTCAGGTCGAGCCTGCCCGCGCCGCCCGTGACGATGACGTCAGCCGCGCCGGTCCGTGACGTCACGTGTGACCCCACGGGTGCCGTCACGACGACCGACAGCGGCACCGCGCGCAACGGCAGCGCCTTCGAAGACTCGATGCGCAAACGGTTGCCCAGCAGTTCGACGCGCGCCTCGCGGACGGCCTCCTCCGGGCCTGCCGGAGCGTTCGTCTTGTCCGGGCCGAACTGGCCGCTGACCCAGCTCAGCACGCCGGCCAGGCCTTCGGTCCAGGAGTTGCCAGCGGTCGGGTCGTGCCGCACCTCGACGTGCACGCCCGGATCCTCGGTGAGGTGCACCTGCACGCGGCCGCTGAGCAGCGAGATGTCGATCTCGGCGATGCCCGCGAACTCGAAGCTCTGCTGCCGTACGACGCCTGCCGGTCCGGTTTCCTCGGTCATCCCAGTCACCCCTGCACCCATCCGCGGACACGCGAGCCGGAGCCCGTGTTGCCCTGCCACCCCTTGTGTCCGTGATGCTTGTGCTTGCCGTGCACCGCGCCCCCGACGGCCTGCTGGATGAACGAGTTCAGCGACACGCCCTGAGCGGCCGCGGCGGCCTCGGCCTTCGACTTGAGCTCGTTGATCATGCGCAGGGTGATGCGGCTGATGTCACCAGTGGCGTCACCTGCGCCAAAGTTCGGCATCTCCTGGCGCGGGCCGGGCTCCGGCTCCGGTTCCGCCGATCCCGTGACGACCACCTGGACGTCCCGGCCGGACAGGCGAACCTCCACGACCTGGCCTTCCAGGGAGGCGGTGACCTCCGCGGCCAGGTCCGACAGTGCGTTCATGATTGCCAGTCGCGCGGCTGGCTCGAGCGCTGCGGACAACGCGGCGGCCGTTCGACGGGTGTTGTCGTCCCCCGCTGAGGCGGCCGTCGCCAGGTCCTCGCGCAGTGACGCGATGTACGGCGACAGATCCATGACACCACTATGACGTCACGACTGGTGTCGCGCAAGTGTCAGATAGTGTCTCGGGTCATGCCGAGAGTGCGTTTGGTGGCTAAGACCGAGTTCATCCCGCCGGACGACGTGCCGTGGACGACCGACGCGGACGGCGGCGCGGCGCTCGTCGAGTTCGCCGGCCGGGCCTGCTACCGGTCGTGGGACCGCTCGAACCCCATGACGAACACCAACGCGACGTTCCTGCACCACCTGCTCGACGTCGGGCACCTCGCCGCGTTCGAGCACGGCAGCGCGACGCTGTACCTGACCGAGCTGCCCCGCTCGCTCACCCACGAGCTGATCCGGCACCGGCACTTCTCGTACTCGCAGCTGTCCCAGCGCACCGACCCGACCGCCGTCGTCGAGCCGTCGCTGATCGCCGAGGACCCCGAGCTGCACGCGCGGTTCGTGGCGGCCACCGACGCGAGCCTCAAGGCGTACGAGGACCTGGTGCAGAGCCTGGAGAAGACCGTCAACGGGCGGCGCGCGCGTGAGGTCGCACGGTCCGTGCTGCCCAACGCGACCGGCACCGAGATCGTCGTGACGGGCAACTACCGGTCGTGGCGGCACTTCATCGCGATGCGCGCGACCGAGCACATCAACGTGGAACTGCGCGAGCTGGCCGTGGCGTGCCTGCGCGAGCTGACGAAGGCGGCGCCCAACGCGTTCGCCGACTTCGTCATCTCGACACTCCCGGACGGCACAGAAGTTGCTTCGAGCCCTCTGGTGGTTGAAGGCTGACGCCCATGAAGCGGCTCATCGTGGACGTCCGGCCTGGCGAGTACACCGTCACGCGCCTGGCGCCGGACGCTCCGGTCCCCTCGGGGCTGCTCGACCTCGCCGACGCGCTGGTGTCGGTGACCAGGACGCCGGACGAGATGTCGATCATCGCGCCCTCGTCGTTCGAGCTGGCGGGCGACAACGCCGAGACGGGGTGGCGGCTGCTCACCGTGCGCGGCCCGCTGGAGTTCACGCTCACCGGCATCATGGCCGCGCTGGCGGGGGAGCTGGCCGCGGCCGGCGTCTCGCTGTTCGCGCTGTCCACATACGACACGGACCACCTGCTCGTGAAGCACACGGACCTCGGTCGCGCGGTGCTGGCGTTGCGTGCCGCAGGTCACGAACTGGTTGTAGCGCCGGAAGTCTAGGAACCGATCCCCCAGTTGCACGGTCTGAAGTACCGTCAACGCCCTCGGTCCCAGGTCTAGGAGCGCACGTTGCACGGACAGGCAGTCGAACCGCGCGTCATCGCGGGCAGGTACGCCCTGATAGCGGAGCTCGGCCGTGGTGGCATGGGCATCGTGTGGCGTGCGCAGGACCGCCACATCGGACGCTTCGTGGCGATCAAGGAACTGCACCTGCCCGACGGCATCGCGCACGAGGAACGCCGTGTGCTCGAAGAACGCGCTCTGCGTGAGGCGCGCACCGCGGGCAAGCTGAACGACCCCGCGGTCGTGACGGTCTACGACGCGATCAACGAGAACGGCACGACGTACATCGTCATGGAGCTGGTCGAGGCGGCGACGCTGTCGACGTTGATCAGCGTCCACGGCCCGATGTCGCCGAACCAGGTCGTGTCGATCGCGCTGCAGGCGTTGTCGGCGCTCGAGACCGCGCACCAGGCCGGGATCGTGCACCGCGACGTCAAGCCCGGCAACCTCATGGTCCGCCCGGACGGCAAGCTCAAGCTCACCGACTTCGGCATCGCCCAGGCCGTCGACGACCCGCGCCTGACGACCAGCGGCAGCCTCATCGGTTCGCCCGCGTACATGGCGCCGGAACGCATCCACGGCCACGAGGCGGGCCCCGCGTCCGACCTGTGGGCTCTCGGCGCGACCCTTTGCTACGCCGTCGAGGGCTGGAGCCCGTTCGAGCGCTCCTCCACGGCCTCCACGCTGCACGCGATCATGAGCGAGACGCCGCGGCTGACCCGTGCGACGGGCGTGCTCGGTGCCGTGATCACCGGTCTGCTCATCGCCGACCCGAACGCGCGGCTGTCCGGCCCGCAGGCCCGCGCCATGCTCGGCAGCATCGGCAACCAGCCGACGCCGCCCACCGGAATTCCGCCGGCCCAGACCCAGCAGTACCAGCAGGCGCCCGCCGTCGACCCCGCGAAGAAGAAGCGCAACCGCATCATCGCGTTGGTCGCCGCGGTAGCCATCGCCGCGTTGGCGTTCACGGGCGGCATCTACACGCACAGCTGGTTCACGTCGCCCACCGGCAGCAGCAGCGCCGCGCTGACGTACGGCGAGGGCGGCGAGATCCCGGTCTTCGGCCTTTCCGAGAACGTGTGCGGCAACGGCCAGGTCGCGCCCACCAAGCAGCTCGACTCGGACACCCGCGAGGAGTGCGACAAGCCGCACGACTTCGAGGTGTTCGACGTGACCGAGACGCTGCCGGTGCAGTCGAGCCTGCCCGACGCGACCTATCCCGGGGTCGAGGTGCTGAAGAACTTCGGCGTCTCCCGCTGCGAGCTGACGCTGAAGTCGGCGTGGATCAAGGACGGCGCCAAGCTCAAGCTGTCGACGCTCGTCCCCACCGACACCGCGTGGAAGAAGGACAAGAACGACAACGCGCAGCGCCGGATCTACTGCGTCGCGAGCAAGAAGGACGGCAGCCAGCTCGACGGCACCATCAGCGCGAAGAAGGACAACTGACCGTGAAGCGGATCCTGCCCGTCCTGCTGGCTCTCGGCTGTGCGGCCGCCCTGTCCGCGTGCACCAGCAACGAGAGCAAGTTCGTCGCCGAGCTCAAGGCCGCCGGGTTCAGCAACCCCGGCGCGCCCAGCACGGAGACGGAGAAGAAGTCCAAGAAGGTCGGCAAGAAGACGGTCAAGTCCTCGCAGAGCACCATCGAGGTGATCGTGCGGGTGAAGGGCTGCGACCTGGAGATGGCCAAGATCTCCGGGCAGTCCGGCTACTGGCTGGACGAGCTGCACGTGAAGGGGCAGGAACCGGACTGGCCGAACTACCCGGAGAACCTGACCCGCGACCAGGTGGTCAAGCTGCTGGCGGACAACTCCGCCAAGCCCGACGGTTTCAAGGACTGCTACAAGCCGAACGAGGCCTGAGCCGCGCCTGTGGTGGAATGGCGGGGTGAGTGTTGCCCGTGATGAGCGCAAGGCCCTTGTCGACCTGATGACCGAGCTCGGCCCGGACGCGCCCACGTTGTGCGGCACCTGGACGAACCGGGACCTGGCCGCGCACCTCGCCATCCGCGAACGCCGCCCGGACACCGCGCCGGGCATCCTGCTCAAGCCGTTCGCGAAGTGGGCGGAGAAGGTGCAGGACGACTACGCACACAAGGCGTGGGGTGAGCTCCTGGACCTGGTGCGCACGCCGCCGTTCTGGATCCAGCCGTTCGACTCGTACATCAACACCACCGAGTACTTCGTGCACCACGAGGACGTGCGCCGCGCACAAGCCGACTGGGAGCCACGGCCGTACGACGGCAAGCGCGAGCACGTGCTGTGGAAGTTCCTGCCGTTCACCGCGAAGTTCACCTACCGGTCGTCGCCGGTCGGCGTCACGCTCGTGCGGCCCGACGGCGCGCACTTCGTGGCCAAGCCGGGCGCGAACGGCGTGGTGATCACGGGTGAGGTGGCCGAGCTGGTGCTGCTCGCGTTCGGGCGCGACCAGGTCCGCGTGGAATACAGCGGGGACGCCGACGCGGTCGAACGGGTGCGGTCGTTGAACCGAAGTGTCTGAACTCGGGTAGTTTCTGCGCATGCCAGGAAGCCCGTACGCAGCGCCGAACCGCCCGTTCGGCCGCGTTCTCACCGCTATGGTCACGCCGTTCGACTCCCGTGGCGAGGTCGATCTCGCCAAGGCGCAGGAACTGGCGAAACACCTGGTGGACCTGGGCAACGACGGCCTGGTCGTCAACGGCACGACCGGAGAGAGCCCGACCACGACCGACCGGGAGAAGGCCGCGCTGATCACGGCCGTCGTGGAGGCCGTGGGGGACCGGGCGACCGTGGTGGCGGGCGCGGGCACTTATGACACCGCGCACAGCATCCACTTGGTGGAGCAGGCCTCGAAGGCGGGCGCGCACGGCGTGCTCGTCGTGACGCCGTACTACTCGCGGCCGCCGCAGGAGGGTCTGCTGGCGCACTTCACCGCCGTCGCCGACGCCTCCGAGCTGCCGGTGATGCTCTACGACATCCCGCCGCGCGCGGTCGTGCCGATCGAGGTCGACACGCTCCTGCGCCTGGCGGACCACCCGCGGATCCTGGCCGTGAAGGACGCCAAGGGCGACCTGCACGCGGGCAGCCGGGTGATCGCCTCGACCGATCTCGCCTACTACTCGGGCGACGACCCGCTGAACCTGCCGTGGCTGTCCGTCGGCGCCGTCGGGTTCGTGAGCGTCATCGGTCACCTCGCCGCAGACCGCCTGCGGGATCTCATTGATGCGTATGAAGCCGGAGACGTGGTCCGGGCGAAGGAAATCCACGAGTCGCTGCTGCCGCTGCTGCGACCATTCCGCCGGGTTCCCGGCGTGACGTACACGAAGGCCGCACTGCGCCTGCGCGGGCTCGACGTGGGTGACCCCCGTCTGCCGCTCGTGCCGGCCGCGGCCGAGGACATCGAGGCCATCGCGGCCGAACTGGGAGTAAACGCGTGACCCAATCGACCGAATTGCCGCCCGCACTGCCGGAAGGCGGCCTTCGGGTCGTCGCACTCGGCGGAATTGGCGAGGTCGGCCGCAACATGACCGTCTTCGAGCACGCCGGCCGGCTGCTCGTGGTCGACTGCGGCGTTCTGTTCCCCGAGGACGACCAACCGGGCGTGGACCTGATCCTGCCGGACTTCCGCGCCATCGAGGACCGGCTCGACGACATCGACGCCGTCGTCCTGACGCACGGCCACGAGGACCACATCGGCGCGGTCCCGTTCCTGCTGAAGCTGCGCCCCGATGTGCCGGTCGTGGGTTCCCGCTTCACCCTCGCGCTGCTCGCCGCCAAGTGCCGCGAACACCGCCAGACCCCACGGCTCGTGGAGGTGAAGGAGGGCGAGCGACGTTCGTTCGGCCCGTTCGAGCTGGAGTTCTTCGCGGTCAACCACTCCATCCCGGACGCGCTGGCCGTGGCCATCCGCACGTCCGCGGGTCTGGTGCTGCACACCGGTGACATCAAGCTCGACCAGCTGCCCCTCGACGGCCGGCTGACCGACCTCGCGGGCTTCTCGCGTCTGGGCGACGAGGGCGTGGACCTGTTCCTGGTCGACTCGACCAACGCCGAGGTGCCCGGTTTCGTGGTGCCCGAGCGCGAGATCGGCCCCGTGCTGGAGAACGTGATCCGCAAGGCGGACCAGCGGGTCATCGTCGCCTGCTTCGCCTCGCACGTGCACCGCGTGCAGCAGGTTCTCGACGTCGCCGTCCAGTACAAGCGCAAGATCGCGTTCGTCGGCCGGTCGATGGTCCGCAACATGGGCATCGCGTCCGAGCTGGGCTTCCTGAACGTGCCGGACGGGTTGTTCGTCGACCTCGACGTCGCGATGCGGATGGAGGAGAACGAGGTCATCTTCGTCTCCACCGGGTCGCAGGGCGAGCCGCTGTCGGCGTTGTCGCGCATGGCCCGCGGCGACCACCGCCAGATCTCGATCCGGGCCGGCGACACGGTGATCCTCGCGTCGTCGCTCATCCCGGGCAACGAGAACGCGGTCTTCAACGTCGTCAACGGCCTGGCCAAGCTCGGCGCCACCGTGGTGCACCAGGGCAACGCCAAGGTCCACGTCTCGGGCCACTCACCTGCCGGCGAGCTCTTGTTCCTGTACAACGCTGTCCGGCCGTCCAACGTGATGCCGGTGCACGGCGAGTGGAGGCACCTGCGCGCCAACGCCGCTCTGGCCGTCGCCACCGGTGTCGCCGAGGACCACGTCGTGATCGCCGAGGACGGCGTCGTGGTGGACCTGATCGACGGCAAGGCCGCGGTGTCCGGACGCGTTGTGGTGGGCCACGTCTACGTCGACGGCCTGTCCGTCGGCGATGTCGGTGAGTCCACTTTGTCCGATCGACTGGTGCTGGGCGAGGGCGGGTTCATCTCGATCTCCGTCGCCATCGACCGGACGACGGGCCGTGCCGTGACGGCGCCGACGATCTCCGGGCGCGGCTTCTCCGACGACCCCAAGGCGTTGGAGGCGGTCGTGCCGCTGGTGGAGATGGAGCTGGCGCGGACCGAGGCCGAGGGCATCGCCGACACGCACCGCGTCGCGCAGGCCGTGCGTCGCGTGGTGGGGCGCTGGGTGGCGGAGACCTACCGCCGCCGCCCGATGATCGTGCCCACCGTCATTCCGGTCTAGCTTGATCAGTTTGGCAGCGAACGAGCTGCTCGGTACCGTCGGGTCCTGCCGTAGGGGGCGACATGGACAAGATGGCTGCCGCGTGGCTCGTTCGCGGGGGTAAGGACGGCGAGCGCGAGGACGAGGCGCTTGAACAAGGGCTGATCATTGCCGGGTGGCCTGATCTCGGTGATCTCAGCGGGTACGCGGATCGCAACCAGCTGAGGTCTGCGGTCCGTGCCACCTATCCGGAGTACAAGACGGCTGTCACCGGGAACTGGACCGGGCAGCTCTGGCGCTTGTTGAGGGAGATCAAGGAAGGCGACCTCGTCGTCATGCCCTTGAAGTCGACCCAGATGATCGCGATCGGGCGGGTGACCGGGCCGTACCACTACCGCGCTGATCACCCGGCGGGTTTTCGGCACACCCGGCCGGTCGAGTGGTTGCGGACGAGCGTGTCACGCCGAGACGTGCAACAGGACCTGTTGCACAGCATGGGTTCGCTGCTCACGATCTGCGGGCTTCGCCGGTTCGGGGCTGCTCGACGGGTCGCGCACCTCGCGGAGTTCGGCGTGGACCCCGGCCCGTTCGCCGAGGAGGTCGCGGACACCTCGGTGCCCGCGGAGGCGCAGAGGTTGTTCGAGGAGGCGTCAGCGGCCGAGGTGCCGCTGAGGATCGCGATCCGAGACCTGCTCACCAGGTGGGGTGTCTCGCGACGTACCCCTGACGTCGTCGCCAGGATCGAGCTTGCGCTCGATGAGAACGGTCTCGTGGCCAAGCCGTCGATCGCGGACGAGTGGGTCGGGACCGAGGTTGAGCTGATCTCTGTCGTGGACGAGCACCGCGCGGTGGAGACCGATGCCGCTAACACGGAGCCCGACGCGCCTGACGACTCGGTGCTGCGAATGATCACGCTGCAGGTGGGCAGGCTCACCGCTGCCAACGCGGGTGTGGCGGCGGTGCGTCCGGACGACCTGCTCGCCAGGGCTCAGACGATCATGCTCAGCCAGAACTTCTCCCAGCTCGCCGTGATCGAGGAGAACGGGGAGTTCTGCGGAGCGATCAGCTGGGAGTCGATCGGGAAGGCCCACCTGGGAGAACCGGCGGCAGAGGTCTGTCATGCGACGGTCCCGGCGCGAGTGGTCGAGCACAACGAGGATCTGCTGAACCAACTGGCCGAGATCTACGCGAGCGGATATGTGTTCGTGCGCGGCGCCGACCGCAAGATCAGTGGGATCGTGACCGCCGCCGACCTCACCGCTCAGTTCGGTGACGTTGCGCGGCCGTTCGTGCTGCTCGAAGAAATCGAGCGACGGATGCACCGAATCGCCAGCGAGAAGTTCACCATCGAGGAGATCGCTCAGATGGCGCGCTATCCGAACAAGGTGCGTGCCGGCGACAACCCGATGCTGGGGGACTACGAGCGATTGCTCGAGGACCCGGCGATGTGGGCGCGGGTCGGCTGGCGGCTCGACCAGAGCGAGTTCGTCAGCCTGTTCAAGAAGGTTCGCTTGGTGCGCAACGGTCTCATGCACTTCAGCTCGGACGCGCTGGCGGAGCAAGACCTGGAGCCGGTGCACGGGTTGCTGCGAACGCTGCGTGTTGTCGATCCGCGAGCGTGACCCTGCTGTGATCTGCGTCCCCCTCGTCCGATAAGGTCTGGTCCCAGACCATGGACGAGGGGGTCGCCTCATGGCCGATGACGTTTTCTCTCCACCCGGCAAGGAAGATGTCTTTCTTCCGCCGATCTTCACCTGGCACGAGCCGTTCGGGCTGCCGTTCGACCTCGCAGTCGGCAAGGCGCAGGTCCTGCTGGTCCTGTCGATCGCGATCATCCTGTCGTTCTTCCTGATCACCACCAGGAACCTGAAGCTCGTCCCGACGCGCTGGCAGTTCGCCGCCGAGTCGGTCTACGACTTCGGGCGCAACACGATCGCGCGCGAGCAGATCGGCGCCAAGGAGTTCACGCCGTACGTGCCGCTGATCGTCAGCATCTTCTGCTTCGCGCTGGTGAACAACCTCTACGGGCTGATCCCGTTCGTGCAGTTCCCGACGTTCACGCACAGCGGCTTCCCGTTCGCCATCGTGGTGATCATCTACCCGCTCTACCACATCGTCGGGATCAGGAAGTTCGGGCTGCGCGGCTATCTGCGCAACCAGTTCATCATCCCGGACGTGCCGAAACCGGTGCTGTGGGGACTGCTGATCCCGACCGAGGTCATCCTCAAGTTCTTCTTCGACCCGCTGAACCTCATGATCCGGGTTTTCGCGGCGATGTTCGCGGGCCACCTGCTGGTGCTGGTGTTCACGCTGGGCGGCGAGTTCCTGTTGCTGCACGGCCCGATCTGGCTGAAGCCGGCGTCGGTGCTGGGCTTCGCGCTCGCGATCGGGCTGATCTTCCTGGAGGCGCTGGTGCAGGTGCTGCAGGCCTACATCTTCGCGTTGCTGTCAGCGCACTTCATCGGTCGCGCGCTCGCGGATCAGCACTAAGGCCGCTGGCACACCAGGTGCAGTGACTCCTCGGGCATGGCGCCGGGGTAGGACGGCGTGAAAACCGGCCGGCTCCGGCGCACGACCCGCAGGCCGACGTCGGCGAGGTGCGTCTCGAAGTTCTCCTCGGAGAACGACGACACCTCGATCTCCTGGCCCATCCACGGCAGCGTGACCTGCTCGGCGTCGACGGGGACGGTGGCCAGGAAGAAGTGGCCGCCCGGTCGCAGCCACGCCGAGACCTGGCCGAGGGTCTGGATGATCTCGGCCTGCGGCATCTGCAGCAGGGAGAAGACGGCGCAGATGACGTCCCACGAACCGGCGGGCGACTCGAAGTCGCGGATGTCGATCTTGTGGAACGTCGCGTCGGGGACCTGGGCGGTCGCGATGTCGACCATCACCGGCGAGACGTCGAGGCCGGTGACCTTCATGCCCGCCTTGGCGAGGGTGCGCGCGACGGGAACGCCCGTGCCGCAGCCGATGTCGAGCACCCGTGAGCCCGAGGGCTGGGTGGCGGCGAACCAGGCCAGCGTGCCGTGCAGTGCGGGCTGGTGCGACCAAGCGCGCTGGTACTCCAGCCCCAAAGTGTCGAAGACATCGGCCGCGTTCATCTCTCCGCCCCCTCATTTCGGCCCAATCCACCTGATGTGAAGTGTGGAGAAGGTCTCTGCACGGACTCTGGATGGCTTCTGGACGAAATCTGACGGTAGGTTGCTGGGTGACTGCGGACAGCGACGAAGTGAGACAAAGGGTGCAGAACGAGTTGCGCGTCAGCCTGCTGGGCGCGCTCGCGGCGACGGTGGACGGTCAGGAGCTCACCCTGGGTCCGCCGCGGCAGAGAGCCGTGCTCGCGGTGCTCGCCTTGCGCGCCAACCACGTCGTGTCGCGCAGCGAGCTGATCGACGCCGTCTGGGGCGAGGAGTCGCCGGCCAGCGCGGACAACGGCATCCACACCTACGTCGCCGGCCTGCGGCGTCTTTTCGAACCTGGCAGGGCCTCGCGCGCGCCGAGTTCGGTGTTGCTCTCCACGGACGCTGGATATTTGCTGAGGCTCTCATCGGCCAGTTCCGACGCCGCGATGTTCCGCGCCCATCTGGACGATGCGGGCCGTCTGCGCGCACAGCCCGCAGAAGCCATCAGCGCGTTCGACGACGCTCTTGGGCTGTGGCGGGGCATCGCTCTGGAGGGAGTGCCAGGACCGTTCGCCGCAGTCGAACGCGCGCGCCTCGCCGAGTTGCGACTCACGGCCGTGGAGCAGCGCGCCGCGTTGATGCTGTCCGTCGGGCGCGAGGCGGAGGTGGCGGCGGAGCTGACGACGTTGGTCAGCGCGCATCCGCTGCGAGAACGGCTGCACGGCCTGCTGATGTCCGCTCTCTACCGCAGTGGCAGGCAGGCCGAGGCATTAGCCGTCTACACCGACCTGCGTCGGTTGCTGATCGAGGAACTCGGCATCGAGCCCGGCCCCGAACTCCGCCAGCTCCACGAACAACTGCTCGTCGGCCGCCACGATCCGCAGCCGGAGCCCGCGGCGCCCGTCCTGGTGCCGGTCCAGCTGCCGCACGAGATCCGCGACTTCACCGGTCGCGCCAAAGAACTCGCGAAGCTCTCCGAAGTCGTTCCGCACGATCATTCGCCGGTGCTGGTCGCGATCACCGGCACCGGTGGAGTGGGCAAGACCGCTCTCGCCGTCCGGTTCGCCCACCAGGTGGCCAACCGCTTCCCGGACGGCCAGCTGCACGTCGACCTGCGCGGGTTCGACGCGTCGTCGCCGCCCGTGCAGCCGGGCGCGGCGTTGCACCAGTTGCTGCAGAGCCTCGGTGTTCCGGCCGAACGGATTCCGGATGACCTGCCCGCGAAGTCCGCGCTCTACCGGAGCGTGCTGGCGGGCAAACGGGTGCTGGTGCTGCTCGACAACGCCCGGCTCGCCGAGCAGGTCCGCCCGCTGCTGCCGGGCCGGTCGTCGTCGATGGTGCTGGTGACCTCGCGCAACCACCTCGGCGGACTCGTGGCCCGCGATGGGGCGCACTCGGTGACGCTGTCGACGTTGACCCGCGACGAAGCGTTGGCGTTGCTGACTTCCGCGGTGGGGGCGGACCGCGTAGCCGCCGAACCCGCCGCCGCGGCGAAGCTCGTCGAACTGTGCGGCCATTTACCTCTCGCCGTGCGGATCGCGGCCGAACGCGTCGTGACTCGCCCGCACCTGACGTTGGCCGACCTCGCGAACGACCTGGCGGACGAGCACGACCGGTTGAACGTCCTGGCGACCGGCGACGACGAGGACACGGCCGTGCGCGCGGCCTTCTCGTGGTCGTACCTGGCCCTGAAACCCGATGCCGCCAGGATGTTCCGGCTCATCGGCCTGCATCCGGGTGCCGAGATCAGCCTGAACGCCGTAGCCGCGTTGACGGGCGTGCCGGTGTCGAGGGCGCGGGTGCTGCTGGACGTGCTGGCAGGCGGGCACATGCTGGAGGAGGTCGCCCGCGGCCGCTTCCGCCTGCACGACCTGCTTCGCCTGTACGCCACCGAGCTCAGCGCCACCGAGGAGTCGTGCGAGGGCCGTGCGGAGGCGGTGAAACGCCTGCTGCAGTGGTACGCCGACACCGCGAACGCCGCCGGCACCGTGATCGCGCCACCGGACCACCCGTCGTTCCTGCTGCCGCCACTGTCCACTCAGGACTTCACCTCGCATGACGAGGCCTTCACCTGGTGCCGCAAGGAATCCTCGAACCTGCTGGCCGTCGCGCGACTGGCCGAGGACGAGCACTCGCCCACGGCGTGGCAGATCCCGGTCGCGCTGTGGAACTACTTCATCGTCTCCAGCGCACTGGACGAGTGGACCCGCACCTACCGCGTCGCCGAGCGCACCGCGGCCCGCGACGGCAACCAGGGCGCCCGTGCCTGGGCGGTCCACGGCCAGGGCCTCGCCGCCTGTCGCGGCCAGCGCTTCGCCGACGCCCTGGAGCTCTTCGACCGCGCGTTGTCGATCCGCCGCGAGATCGGTGACGCTGTCGGTGCCGCGTGGAGCCTCACCGGCCTGGGCATGGCGTACGGCGGCCTGCGCCAGTTCGACCTGGCCGTCGACCGGTTCGGCCAGGCGCTGGACGGGCACGCCGAGGTGGGCTCGTGGTTCGGCGAGGGCGGCACGCGGTTGTTCCTGAGCGACATCCTGCGCTCTGCCGGCCAGTACGAGGCTTCGCTGGCGTCGGCGCGGACGGCGTTCGAGCTGATGGACTCGCACGACGCCATGCACGGCAAGGCGATGGCGTTGGTGAGCATCGGCTGGGCGCAGTTCAAGCTGGGCAACCGCGTCGAGTCGCGCGACTCGTTCCGGCACGCGTTGTCGTTCCTGCGGGTGCTCGGTGATCGCAAGAGTCTCGCGGAAGCGTTGCACGGCTTGGGGGAGACGAGCGCGGGCCAGCCCGACGTCGCGCGCACGCACCTGCTGGAAGCGTTGACGATCTACGAGGACTACGACCACCCGCTCACGCCGGAAGTGCGCGCACGGCTGCACGAGTTGGCATAGAAAGATCTCGTGCATTTCGTAGAACACGGTGCGGGTACTGCTGTGCTCGCCATCCACGGCTGGACACCGGACCACCGCCTGATGCTCGGCTGTCTGGAGCCCTTCTTCGCGACCAGGCCCGGTTATCGGCGCCTGTATCCTGACCTGCCGGCGATGGGGAAGTCGCCGGCGGACGGCGTGGAGTCGAGTGACGACGTGCTCGCGGCGCTGGAGGAGTTCGTCGACAAGCAGATCGACGGCTCGTTCCTGCTGATCGGCGAGTCCTACGGCGGGTATCTGGCACGCGCTCTCGCTCACCGCCGCCCCGAGCAGGTCGCCGGGCTGGCGTTGATCTGCCCGACCGGCACGGCGGTCCACGCGGCCGACCGGACGGTGCCGGCGTTCGAGCTGCGGCGGTCGGACGGTGTCGAGCTGGATCCCGCGCTGGCCGGGCAGTTCGACGGCATGGCGGTGGTGCGGACGGCCGAGACGGCGCGGCGGTTCGCGGAGGAGATCGTTCCCGGTCTGCAGGTCGCGGATCTCGAAGCGATGGCGAGGATTCAGCAGCGCTGGGAGCTGTCGGAAGGTCCGGAGCTCGGCACCTACGGCAAGCCGGCGCTCATCCTCACCGGACGCCAGGACAACGTCACCGGTTATGAGGACGTGTACGCGTTGCTGCCGCACTACCCGTATGCGACGTTCGCCGTGCTGGACACCGCGGGGCACAACCTGCAGATCGAGCAGCCGCAACTGTTCGACGCGCTCGTGAGCGAGTGGCTGGACCGCGTTGCTCAGTAAGGGTGATCCCTGATGCGCGCGGCCTGATAGGTAGGCAAGCTACATGTCATGCAGAAGCGTGCGAGGACCCTCCTGGTGTGGCTGCACGTCGTCACGTCCGTCGGCTGGCTCAGCCAGGCCGTGGCGTTGCTGGCGTTGGTGCTCTACGGCATGAAGACGAGTGACGTCACCGCGTTCCGGATGGCACGGGTGCTCGACCACAACGTGCTCGCGATCATGGCCAACGTCAGCGCGTTCACCGGCATGATGCTCAGCGCCACGACGCCGTGGGGCTACTTCCGGCACTGGTGGGTGCTCGCGAAGTTCGCGATCACGGTCAGCCAGCTCTACGTCGGCATCTTCATTCTCAGCAAGAACCTGGGGGAAGCGGCGAACGGTCACGTCACCGCGTGGATGCCGGTCGGCACGGCGTTGATGATCGGCGCGATCGCGTTCCAGACGTGGCTCAGCGTCGCGAAGCCGTGGGGGCGCACACCGTGGGCGGACCCGAAGGTCAAGCTGCCCACGGCGAGCGTCACGACGTTCGTGCTGGCCCTGGTGATTCCAGCGGCGGACTTCGCGCTCAGTCAGTGGATGGGCAACCCCATGCCCGCGTTCATGCTGGTCACGGTTGTCGCCTACTCGATCAGGCGGGCCGCCACGGGGAGGAACCGGTCGTCGGCCGCGTCGGGTCGTGGAAGCGCGGCACGTCCGGTTCGTCGAGGCGCAGCGGCGCCAAGCCCTCGGTGATCGCGCGCATGATCCGCTCGTGCGCGCGGCGGGCGTCGCCCATCGTCGTCTCCGAGAGATCGGACAGCTCGACCGGCTTGCCGAAGTGGACCTTGAACGTCGGGCGCTTGCGGATCGCGGACAGCCACGAAGTCAGGTACGGCAGGAAGTCCTTCCAGCCGCCGACGTGCAGGTTGCCCCAGTAGACGGCCTCGTGCGCACCCCACTGGCTGATGGGGATCACCGGGATGCCGCCGCCCAGCGCCATCCGGGCGACGCCGGTCTTGCCGCGTTCCGGCCACATGCCGGGGTCCAGCGTGATCTTGCCCTCGGGGTAGACGGCGATCGGGTCGCCGCCCTTCTGCAACGCCTCGACCGCGCGGTGCATGGCCTCGCCCACGTTCGCTGACCTGCGGTCGACGCGGAGATGGCCGCACGCTTTCAGCGCGGGTCCCATGATCGGCGCGTCGAGCAACCCGCCCGCGAGCATGAAGCGCGGGTTGATGCCGATCTTGCGACACGCCGCGATGAGCACGAACGGATCGAGGTTGCCGATGTGGTTGGAAGCCAGCAGGAGTGGCTTGCCGAGCAGCTCCGGTGGAACGTCGCCGGACACCTCGAGCTTGCCGGTCAGCGCGACGAAGCCCCGGTCGATCGCCATGAGCACGCGCCAGAAGAGCGGTGTGGACACGCGGGGCAGCGTACGGCGTGTCGGAACGACACCGCGCCGGATCCGGGGAACCATGAGCTTTCGCACGCGTCCCAGTTGCAAACGTGGCTGGTGAGACGCGAGGGACTACCTTATACACATGGCCGGGCGCACAGGGACTTCACGAAAGACCACGTCACGCGGCAAAGCTCCAGCCAAGCCGCGGGCGCGATCCACCGCGTCCAGAAAGCCCGCTCCACGCAGGAGCGGCGGCGCGATCAGCGCTGTGTGGGGCGCGCTGGGCCGTGGTGTCGGCAGCCTCGTGCGGACGGTCAGCCGTACCAAGGATCTGGATCCTGAACACCGTCGTGACGGCGTTGGCTTGCTGATGATCGCGTTGGCGGTCATCACCGGTGCCGGTGTGTGGTGGCAGGCCGGCGGTCCCGTCGGCCAGTGGGTCGACATCGCCGTGCGCAGCTCGGTCGGGTTCCCCGCGGTGATCGTGCCGGTCGTGCTGCTCGGCATCGGCGTGACGCTGATGCGCACCGACCCGAAGCCGGACGCACGGCCGCGTCTGATCATCGGCACGTTGCTGATGATGATCGGCGTGCTCGGCATGTTCCACCTCATCGGCGGCCTGCCGATGGACCCGGTCGACCGCCGCACCGCCGGTGGCGCCCTGGGATATCTGGCCGGCGGGTTCCTCGCCCAGGGGCTCACCTCGTGGGTCGCGGGGCCGTTGCTGTTCCTGATCTTCGCGTACGGCCTGCTGGTCGTGACGCACACGCCGATTCGCCAGGCGCCCGAACGCATTCGCTCGTTGCTGCACCCCGGTGCCGCCAAAGAGGAAGCTCCTGCCGAGGAAGAAGAGGCCGAGGAGCCGAAGCCGGTTCGCCTGCGCCGTCCCAGCAGGCGCCGCCAGGCCGTCGAACCCGTCGAGGACGAGCAGCAGGCCGAGCTGCCGCTGGAGGAGCCCGAACCCGCTCCGAAGCCCGTTGCCAAGAAGGAGAAGGCCGCCGCTCCGGAGATGGCCGTGCGCGCGGTCGAGGGCGACTACCAGCTGCCGCCGCCGAACATCCTCAAGGACGGCGACGCGCCGAAGACCCGCAGCAAGGCGAACGACCTCATGATCGAGGCGATCTCCGGCGTGCTGGACCAGTTCTCGATCGACGCCCAGGTCACCGGCTTCACCCGCGGCCCGACGGTGACGCGCTACGAGGTCGAGCTCGGCCCCGGCGTGAAGGTCGAGAAGATCACCGCGCTGACCAAGAACATCGCGTACGCCGTGGCGACGGACAACGTGCGCCTGCTGGCCCCGATCCCCGGCAAGTCCGCGGTGGGCATCGAGGTGCCGAACAGCGACCGCGAGATGGTGCGCCTGGGAGATGTGCTGCGCGCGTCGTCCACGGTCAAGGACTCGCACCCGATGGTGATCGGCCTCGGCAAGGACATCGAGGGCCACATGGTCACCGCGAACCTGACGAAGATGCCGCACCTCCTGGTGGCGGGCTCCACGGGTTCCGGCAAGTCGTCGTTCGTCAACTCGATGCTCGTGTCGCTGCTGGCACGCGCGACGCCCGACGAGGTCCGGATGATCCTCATCGACCCGAAGATGGTCGAGCTGACGCCGTACGAGGGCATCCCGCACCTGATCACGCCGATCATCACGCAGCCGAAGAAGGCCGCGGCGGCTTTGGCGTGGCTGGTCGAGGAGATGGAGCAGCGCTACCAGGACATGCAGGTCAACCGGGTGCGTCACGTCGACGACTTCAACCGCAAGGTCAAGTCGGGCGAGATCACCGCGCCGCCTGGTTCCGAGCGCGTCTACCGGCCGTACCCGTACATCATGGCGATCGTCGACGAGCTCGCCGACCTGATGATGACCGCGCCGCGCGACGTCGAGGACGCGATCGTGCGCATCACGCAGAAGGCGCGTGCCGCGGGCATTCATCTGGTGCTGGCGACGCAGCGACCGTCCGTCGACGTCGTGACCGGTCTGATCAAGACGAACGTGCCGTCGCGGCTGGCGTTCGCGACTTCGTCGTTGACGGACTCGCGGGTCATCCTGGACCAGCCGGGCGCGGAGAAGCTGATCGGCATGGGCGACGCCCTGTACCTGCCGATGGGTGCTTCGAAGCCGGTGCGCATCCAGGGCGCGTTCGTCGGTGACGAGGAGATCTCCTCGATCGTCGAGTTCACCAAGAACCAGGCCCAGCCCGAGTACACCGACGGCGTCACGGCTGCCAAGGCGGCCGAGAAGAAGGAGATCGACGCCGACATCGGCGACGACCTGGAGCTGCTGGTGCAGGCGACCGAGCTGATCGTCACCTCGCAGTTCGGCTCGACGTCGATGCTGCAGCGCAAGCTCCGCGTCGGGTTCGCGAAGGCCGGGCGCCTGATGGACCTGCTGGAGACGCGCGGGGTCGTCGGCCCGTCCGAGGGTTCGAAGGCGCGTGAGGTGCTGATCAAGCCCGACGAGCTGGAGTCCGTGGTCTACCTGATGCGCGGCGGCGGCCCGGTCGACGACGAGGACTAGTCCCAGACGCCGAACCACTGCTCGACGCCGAACTCCTCGAACCTCGCGTGCTCGGTGAACCCGAGCTTCCGCGCGAGACGCACCGACGCGTCGTTGGCGCTCTGTGTGGAGAGCACCACCGGCTCACCGGGATGCTCCTCGGCGAACCAGTCGAGTGCCGCCGCGCACGCCTCGGTGGCGTACCCGTGGCCCCAGAACGCAGGCAGGAAGAGGTAGCCGAGTTCGGCCTCCCCGGCGTCCGGCCGCAGGTAGCGGCCACGGCGTTCCGGGCCTTTGCGGTCGAACGTGATCATGCCGATCATCGTGCCGTCGAGCTCGACCGCGAAGGAGCCGAAGCGCCTGGCGGGGATTTCGGGGACTTTCCGCTCGACCTCGTCGAGCGGAAGGGCGCCGCCGATGTAGGTGCCGACCTCGGGTGACGCGAACAGCTCGACGTACTGGGGGCGGTCCCGGGCCTCCGATGCGCGGAGCACCAGCCGTTCGGTGCGGATCGGGGCGGGAGGCCAGGTGACGGCTCCGAGCTGGTCGTGCTGATTGCTCAACGGTCTGTTCCCCCATGCTGACGCAGGCGTACCCCCTGACTGGGAACCCCTGCGTTTCAACGTACTCCGGAGGTCTGACAGTCGGCGGCGACCTGTTGCCGGCCCGCCTGTCACTCCGTCGGATGACATCAGGCTCGTTTGGGACCGCCCGACGCTAGCCTGAAGAATGACCTCCGCTGGCGAGCCGGGTAGTCAGACCACCAACACCGCGACCGGCACCAACCTGGACCGCGTCGTGCAGGCCCAGTCCATCCACGGCGACATCTACCTGGTGAACGGTGACAACCACCCGTTGCCGAAGAAGCCGCCGAAACGGCTGTCGAGCAAGCAGCGCCTCATCGTCGTGGGAGCCGTCGTCGCCGTGTGCGGCTCGATCGCTTACGGCGCATGGCACTTCTTCGGGGCTGAGCCGCCCGCGCCACCGGTGCTGCGGTCCGGCCACCACGAGCTCACCCCCGAACAGGGCCTCGACATGGACACCGGCGAGGTGACCGATCAGAACGTCCAGGGCGTCGACATCAGTCCCGGTGGCGAAGCGGTCGTCATCAACGCCATGACCCACGGCACGCCGAAGCTGGCCACCCTGCCGGATCCGGGTCCGATCGACGGCCGGGCCTACGCCGCGTGCTCGGCGGTCGCGCCCGGCTTGTGGGACAAGACCATTTACGACCTCTACCAGATGCGGGTCGGCGAACGCGTCTGCGTGATCACCACCGGCGGCAACCTGGGCGTGGTGCGACTCACCCAGGTGCCGTCGAAGGTGTTGCCGCGACTGGACTTCGACTACACCACCTGGCAGGGGCGTTAGACGCCGGCGTGCTGCACGGCCGCCGCGGTCGACGACGCGCTGCCGCCGAACTCCCGCACCGCCTTGTAGTAGACGTCGGCGGTCCACTTGCAGGCGAGGTTGCTGCCGCACTGCTTGTACATGTCGGACTTGAAGTTGTTGTCGATGCGCAGCCGGTTCGTCTCGCTGAACCGCGACTGCCGCTTGTAGTTGCGATAGCCGAAGTCGTGTCGGTGGCAGGCCGGCAGGAACTTGAAGCCGAAGGGGTTGTCCAGCGAGTA